>DITX01000039.1 GCA_002422225.1 Gammaproteobacteria bacterium UBA6173 | reverse complement strand
GATGAACCAGAGTTTGTTCCCGACGGGTCATCGGCGCCCTCAATATCAAATTCAGTAGAAAGCGATGTAGGCGCGGGGCCAGCGTCTGCAGTTAGGGCAGGTTGATCAACTTCAATTTCATTATTGAAATCACGCTCGGCGTCATCAATAGAGCTCGTGGTCTGCAAGTCAAACTCATCGGTCGCTCCTCCCTCGGGCAGACCGCGGCGATCACGTAATCCAGGCTCCGGCTCAGCCGAAGCGGGGGGGTCGGGGGGAGTCTCACTTTCAAGAGTTATGGATGCATCGCCCTCAGCGCCATCTAACTGGGCGCCCTCTTGCTGCAGACTCGTCAGATCGTCAAGAATCTGCGCGTCATTAGGTTGCGCAACGGAATCGTCTTGTTGATCGGTTTGCTGGTTGTTATCTGCTGCGTCGGCCATGGTTTTTCCCTTGATTAACTATCCAACGTGCGGACTTTGCACGTAATAGACGCAGGGTCTAACAAAACCAGGGACAGAGATAGATTGAAGTTGGGTATAAAACCTAAGCTATAGGATAAAAGTTATAGAACGCTGCTGACAATAGCTTACTAACTACTCACAAAATATGGTCGAGGCTACTTCTGAAAAACCGCCGCCCCTTGGACGTTGTAAGCGCCCGTATTAAACGTGTAGGCCATACCCGCATGGGTGGCCTGACCCGCCTGCGAACCCGCATTAGGACCATAGAGCCCAAGCGTCGCCTCGCCTCCACAGCTGCTCACGCATATCTGAATCGTTCCGCTGGTTCGTTTGACTGAAGTCGTAAAAGATTCCAACGACCCCGCGTTTGTCGTCAATGCTGACATCGTATGGTTCCAAGTCATATCAAAGTTACCGAACCCATCAGACTTTGCCGCATACAGATTGACCACCCCAGCCATAGCCCGTGTGGTGAAATTCATGGTGACATTTCCGCCCGTCAGACGCCATCCGGCCTCGGCACCCGCCCGCACCTCAGTGGGTACGGTTCCACCGATCAGCGTCATGGTCAGACTACCAGTGGGAATCTGGGTCGCGGGAAAGCCGAAAATGTAATGAAACCCCTGGTTTGCCTCTAATGCGGCAACCCCAAATTGCCCAAGATTGGCGGCTGGATCCCCCGCCCAACGGCCCCAAGCCAAAACCTGCTGTGCGGTACCGTTGTCATCAATGCCCGAGCGCCCGCCCTCTTTCCAGTACTGTGGCTGCACAGAGTACGGGGTTGGGGTGTCACCGAATGAGACGATCTTCCAGTTATCCTCCGTCGAGGCTCCCACGGTTCCGTAGCCCAAAATAGCTTGGTTCGTATTTACGATCGGATCCACCGCAAACGTCGGATCAAAACGCGCAGCACGCAATCTGGCCACCGCAGTCGCTGCTGGCAAGTCTCCGGACCCGACAGCTGTGCTGTCAAAAAACGCCTTTGGATAATTGTCGACGAATTCCGGCTGACTTACGGGCACGCGTACATTCGCGACTTGTTCGGAAGAGACTTTGGTCGACTCGGAAGATGCCGGCGGCGGGGCCTTTACCACCGCCGTGCTTTTTTCCACGCTGGCGGCGTTATTTTCCGATGCGCTGTTCATCGCAAGCTCTTTGGGCCGCACCCGAACCTGGCCCTCAAGACTGTCTTTTAAAAAATTGGGCGGCGCAATCAAGAGCTCTGGTTTTGCGCTCTCATCTTGAACATAAGCAAAGCGGTTCACGCCCAGGTCACTCGTGCTGCCGGCCTGATTGGCAACCGCGATCTTGCCCTCGAAAACACCCGCGTAAAGGCCTTCTTTCGCAGCTGGGTTATTCGCCTTACAGCTTGCATCACAAAAGACGATATTGAATCCGGTGCCACGTATACCCACAGTAGCCACTACGGCATCAACTTTCAGATTGTCACGATTACCGCGGCCAATAACACCTGTTACAGCGCGGACGCCACCCTTGACAAGTGAAACGGAGGCCTTTTCGGTGCCGTCGGCTTTGCCCTTGAACTGATATTCGGTCACCTTAAATTCCGTATCTGGGCGTAACGCCACTACGGCACCGTCCGAGAATTTCACCTGAGCATTGCTCGCCCCCCCGGTGATAACTGCATCCCCACTACTGACTAGGTCACCGCGCTTCGCGGGGACCACCTTGCCATCACGCTTGATTGAGACCTCGCCAATCGCCATCAAAATCCGGCCAGCCTCCTCTGCCCGGACAGCGGACGGCAGAACCACACCGACCGCTAAAGCGGCGACAAACAGACTCTTCGCACGGGACCGGATTAGATTCATGCTGCTCATAATAACTGCCCCTCGTGGATCAAGGGCTATCTAACAGACAAAAATAAGGCCTTATTTCCATTCGTAGCGCATTTTCAGCAAAAAGACATCCTGACTGAACTCATAGGCCGTGACGTTGGAAATGTTCTCGTTTCGGATATATTCGCCACGCACCGACCAGCCTTTGGTCAACTGATATTGCAGTGCGAGCTCAACCGAAACAAACTCATCCTGCTTGTAGGTGTCTGCGGTTGGCGCAACAGGCTCGGGCCCCTTGTAGTCACTGTTGGTGTATGACGCCACAACCGAACCCTGCCACTTTCCGCCTGGATAAAAGCCCCACGAGACCCGGGCACCGAAAATATCACGGGAAAGATCTGGGTTGTTCGATTGGTTTCGTTCCTGACCCAGGGTGATATCCACGTCAACCGAGCTCTTCCATGCCCCCCCCAGGTAGCGGCTTACCCCGAATGTAAAGTTGGCCAAATTGCCATCTCGATCCTTAGACGCATCGTAACGCAACTGACTGTAGGCAATCGCTGATCGGATGGCCGTTTCCTTATCGAGTGGGCGCGTCCAATCCACCGCTACGCCAGTCACATCCCGTAGCTTGTCGTCGTTGAAATATGCGTCACTGTAAAACGCAATTAACCGATATTTTTCTTTCTCCCCAGCAAACTCAACCCCACCCGTAAGACCAATAGCAGCTTGGTCGTATCCATCAATTGACGCATGCTGACGATGATTCGCATCAACCGCCGCCAAATACTTCAGACCAGGAATAATGGGGCCTTGGGCATTAATACCGACGGCAAGCTGACTTAAAGCCGTGCTCTGCGCCTTTGTCGGAATCGGATCCGTCACACTCTGCGCAAACGAGTACGGCACTGGCACCAGAGTATCTGCTGACGAATTCACGTTACTGTTGTGACCAATGGTGTATTCCGCATAGCCCTTAAATACAGTTCGAAAGTCTGGGTCTTTATCTCGAATTGCCAATAAATACTTTTCAATAGATGCACGAACGGGTGGAGGCAGCTGCTTGCCCAACAGAATCGTGAACTCTTCTTTGGCGCGCTCATAGTCTTCCAGCACAAAGTAGCCTCGGGCCAGTTCTAGCCGGGCCAAGTCGTTTTGTGGGTTCGTTAGTAACACGCGCTCCAGGGCCAACACACCAAGAGATGCACGGCCACTATCGACCGCCGAGATGCCAAAGTAATAGTCGTACAGGGGGTCGCCCGCAAGCTGCTCATTTTTTAACCCCAGGTTAAAGGCATCAACAAACCGTCCCTGCTCCACCAAGGACTTCATATCCGCCACTGCAGGGGCGATTTCTAATTCCGATTGGCCAATCGCACTCTGTGCTTGGGCCGACTGAGCGAGCACGCCAAAACAGGCGACAAATGCCAAGTGTGTAAGTGTTTGCAGGAATGTGTAACGCATATTTTGGGATACCTGAAAGAGCCGAATTTGGTATAACTTTGGACATAGCAGTTTAACGGATTTACTCGCTGAACTTTGGCACGACCACCCAAGGGATTTCGGTCGACGAAACACCACTCTTCTTACATAAGCTTTCAATGACAACACGCAATAGCAATACGTCTGACGCACTCGTCAACAAACTACTCTCCATCGGTGCATCCCTGTCTTGGGAACGTAATATCGATCGCCTTTTAGAAATGATTCTGGAAGACGGTCAGGAGCTCGTGAACGCTGATGGCGGCACGCTGTATCGAGTCACCGACGATCAACACCTGCGCTTTGAAATCCTGCGCAACAAGACCCTGAAAATTGCGAGCGGTGGCCCAAGTGGTGGGCCGGTGACCATTCCCCCCATGCCCATGTTTGAAAACGGTGAACCGGTGCTTTCAAAAGTGGCAACCTATTGCGTGCACAAAGACCAAACAGTCAACATCGAAGATGCCTACACCGCCGAAGAATTTGATTTCACGGGCACACGCATGTTTGATGAAAAGCTGAAATACCGCTCGAAATCAATGCTTGCTGTGCCCATGAAAAATCACGAGGGCGAAATCATTGGTGTGCTGCAGCTGATCAATGCCATTGATCGCGAGTCGGGCCAGGTTCGCAGTTTCACCGAACAAGACCAAAAAATTATTGAATCGTTGGCCAGTCAGGCGGCCGTGGCACTCACCAATCGAATGCTGATTATTCGGTTGGAGGAACTTTTTGAGTCGTTCATTTCCA
>DITX01000093.1:7675-14022 GCA_002422225.1 Gammaproteobacteria bacterium UBA6173 | reverse complement strand
GGTATCCACTCGCGCAGAGATTCGGGTGTGATGAGCGCCAGTGCCTGATCAATCAGGTTGCGCAAACGCGTCTGTTGCAGTCCTTCTGTTGCCGGGTAAATGGGGGTGAGACTGTCAGAAAGCGCCGGAGTCTCGCCCGGTTTGATAACTTGATACTCAGGATGGTAAATCTCAAAGCCGGTTTTTCCGGGACGAATTTCGCCAAAACAACGCACTCTTGTTCCTGGGCTCAGCATGTTTTTCTGTGCCGCACTGAAATGGAAAAACCGCAGGCTTAACAGGCCAGTGCCATCTTTGATGCGGCATACTAGGCTGCGTCGGCGGCCAAATTCTATGTCGCAGTGGACCACGTCACCTTCCAGCATAACGTCCTGGCCCAGTAACACCCGGCCAATTGGAGCAAGGCGGGTTCTATCCTGGTAACGCAGTGGAAGATGAAACAACAGATCTTGAACACTGTGGAGGTGCAGGATGGCCAGGCGCTGTTTCAGGCCCGGCCCGACACCCTTCAGGGCCTCGAGTGGCAGAGTGCTGAGTTGCTGTTGTGGCGAGGCAGGCTTGCCGGGCATACGTCCCGATCCCCCTGTTCGCTTAAACAGCGATTGGCAAATACATGATGGCGTCGATTTCCACCTGCGACTGTCTTGGCAATGCGGAAATCTGAATGGTTGCCCGTGCGGGATAAGGCGGTTTGAAGAACTCCTGCATCACGGCGTTTACAGTGCCAAAATCAGCAAGATTGGTCAGATAAATAGTGAGCTTTACACAATCATCCAGCGAGCCGCCAGCTTCTGCTGCGACAGCCGCCATATTCGACATGACACGCCTGGCCTGGGCTTCGATGCCGCCCTCAACAATTTCCATGGTGACAGGGTCAAGTGGGATTTGACCAGACAGATAAACCGTATCTCCGGCGCGAATCGCTTGCGAGTAAGGCCCAATGGCAGCGGGCGCGTGTGGTGTCGAAATTGCGAATTTTTCTGCCATGGTTAACCTTGTTTCAGGTGATAAATTTAAAAGGTGAGCAACCACTCACGCTCGGGTTGTTAATTGTCATGCGTCAAGCGGCACGCTGCTTTTAGAGGATTTGCTGAGCTTTTTACTTTTAACACGAGCGACTTTGGTGACCGGTTTGATCAGGCGGATATGCTTCATGACGCGCGCCAGATGAATACGATTGCGCACATTCAACAACAGATTAACGATGCTGAAGCGCGCGTCACGTTCCACGGTACTGATACGTTCGATATTGGCTTCTTTGCTGGTAATGGCGGTTGCCAATTTGGCAATAATGCCCCGCTCATTTTCCAGCTCAACGCGTAGCTCAACGGCAAACTCGCCATCCACTTCCGGATCCCAGCGCACAGGAATGATCTTTTCAGGACTATTTCGAAACTCGGCAATGTTATTGCAGGTCTCGGTGTGGATGACCATCCCGCGCCCCGAGCTGATATGCCCAACAATCGGGTCGCCCGGAATCGGGTAGCAGCACTTGGCATAACTCATGACCATGCCTTCAGAGCCGCGAATGGTCAGCGACGATTGTTTGCTGTCCTTCGATCCACTTTTTGGGGTGTCCGGTGTGCGTGCTTCAGGCAGCATTTTCTGCGCAACCATATGCGCCATACGATTGCCCAACCCGATGTCACTCAACAGCGTATCCAGTTCTGCAACATTCAACTGTTCCAGCGCTAGCTTGATGTCTTCTGCACTCATCTTTTCAATTTGAGTGCCGTATCCGGCCAGGATTTTGTTTAACAGGCGGCGGCCCAGCGCAATAGACTCGGATTGTCGCTGGTTTTTCAGGTAGTGACGGATGTTGCTGCGCGCCTTGCCTGAGACCACAAAACTGAGCCAGGCCGGGTTGGGCTGCGCACCGGGCGAGGTAATAATTTCGACGGTTTGCCCGCTTTCCAACGGCTCACTCAAGGGCGCCAATCGCCGGCTGATTCGGCAAGCGACACAAGAGTTGCCAACATCAGTATGGACTGCGTACGCAAAATCGACGGCTGTTGATCCCGCCGGCAACTCCATGATGCGACCTTTGGGTGTAAACACGTAAATCTCATCAGGGAACAGGTCAATTTTGACGTTTTCAATAAATTCCAGGGAATTACCCGCGTTCTGCTGCATCTCCAGCAGACCATTGACCCATTGCCTTGCACGAATGTGCGCGTTGCTGGAAATGTCATCGGACGATTTGTATAACCAATGCGCGGCGATACCGTTGTTAGCCATCGCTTCCATTTCTTCCGTACGGATCTGAATCTCGATGGGCACGCCGTGCATGCCAAACAAGGTGGTGTGCAATGACTGGTAACCGTTTGCCTTGGGGATCGCGATATAGTCCTTGAATCTGCCGGGAACGGGTTTGAACAGGTTGTGTACCGCGCCTAACACTCGGTAACAGGTGTCAACGGAATCCACCACAATACGGAACGCGTAAACGTCCGTAATCTCGGAAAATGGTTTGCGTTTACTGCGCATTTTTTCATAAATGCTGTACAGGTGTTTTTCGCGACCGATAGTGCGCCCCGGTAATCCTTCGCGTGCAAGGCAGGCTTCGATAGCGGTCTGTATCTGTTTAACGATTTCCTTGCGATTACCACGGACAGATTTGACCGCCGCGTCCAGACGTCTTGCGCGCATGGGATGCAAGGCAGCAAATCCCAGTTCTTCGAACTCAACACGAACAGCATTCATTCCCAGTCGGTTGGCGATTGGCGCATATATATCCAGGGTTTCACGTGCTATCCGGCGACGCTTTTCAGGACTCAATACATCGAGCGTGCGCATGTTGTGCAGACGATCGGCAAGCTTCACCAGAATAACCCGCAGGTCACGCGCCATGGCCAAGGCCATTTTCTGGAAGTTCTCGGCTTGGGCTTCGGCGTGACTGCTGAAGGTGATCTTGTTGAGTTTGCTGACGCCGTCAACCATATCAGCCACGGTGTCGCCGAATTGCCCTTTGATGGCCGTTTTACTGACGCCGGTGTCTTCAATTACATCATGCAGCATGGCGGCCATCAGGCTCTGATGGTCCATGTGCATATCACAAAGAATGTTGGCAACGGCAAGCGGGTGGGTAACGTAAGGTTCACCGCTGCGACGGAACTGCCCGTCGTGCGCCTGCTCCGCGTAGAAGTAAGCGCGGCGAACGCTGTTCACCTGATCAGTTGCCAGGTAGCCCGAAAGGCTGCTGGCGAGAGAGTCGATTGTTAATGCCACACCCGACTCCTGCGAGGATTACTCGTCGTCGTTAAGGAACTCGTCTGCCGCTTCAGGCTCGATTTCCGCAATAATCGCGCCCATCATGGCCGCCGTTGCATCCAGATCCGCTTCCGGGATTTCCCGCGCGGGCGTGGAGCGTGTATTCAAAATGCTGACGTCGACCAAACCTTCTGCGATTTCGCGCAGTGCAATAACGGTCGGCTTATCATTGTCTTCCGGCACCAGCGCATCTTTGCCACCGGTTTGCAGCTGACGCGCGCGCTTGCTGGAAATCATCACCAACTGGAATCGATTGTCGACTTTGCCCAGACAATCTTCTACGGTAATACGTGCCATAACCTTATCCTGCCTTATCTACCTGATTTGGTATGCTGATTAATCAAAAAAAGTGATCTGAAGCGCGTCAATACGCAAGGTCTGCCTCAGAAAAGACCGGCTATCATACTGAAAGAATACATTGTTTGCATGGAAAATTCTGAAAGACGCCGAACTCAGGGGCTTTCAGGCCAATAAACTGGCTAGCAACTCTCCACGATTATCGAGTTGATGCGATCTCTCGAGTCGCGCTGCACGCACGATCGCACGCAGGTCTTCCAGTGCTGAGTCAAAGTTGTCGTTAATGACCAGATAATCGGCAGCGCCATAGTGGGATATCTCATCGCGTGCCTGTTGCATGCGACGATTGATAGTTTCCTCATCATCCTGGCCACGACTGTTCAAACGCTGTTGCAGCGTTTCCAAGGACGGCGGCAATATAAAAATGCTTTTAGTATCAATGAGCTGACTTACCTGCGCAGCCCCTTGCCAGTCAATCTCCAGGATGACGTCCATGCCGTTATTCAACTGTGCTTGAACCCACAGCGCCGAGGTGCCATACAAGTTACCAAAAACTTCTGCAGACTCCAGAAACGTCCCTTCTGCACGCATCGCCAAAAACTGTTCGCGATTGACAAAGTGATAGTTCACCCCGCTGGTTTCACCCGGACGTTTTGTGCGGGTGGTGTGTGAAATGGACACACATAGATGCGGATCGCCTTGAGCCAGCAGGGCATTCACCAAACTGGTTTTGCCTGCGCCTGACGGTGCAGAAATGGTATACAAGGTGCCGCGCGCCATACGATAAACCGCTTTTAATCCAAAGAGGGGACGCGCAGAACTATAGTCAATCGGCCGCCTTGTGTCTATTCGAGCGGATCTGTGCTTAAAGAGCGCGCTATAATGCCGGGTGAACGATACCTCCGACGAGTAAAAGACTTATGTCAGACCCCACAACAACGGCCTCGCCCTCCCTTATCAAGTTGACCGCTTACAGTCATGGCGCCGGCTGCGGTTGCAAAATTGCGCCCGCGGTGCTTGATCGGATTTTGCTTTCGCAACGCGAATTTTTTACCGACCCCTTGTTGTTAGTTGGCAACAGCAGCAAGGATGACGCAGCGGCTTACGACATTGGTAATGGCCAGGTGATTCTAAGCACCACCGACTTTTTTATGCCGATTGCCGATGATGCCTTTGATTTTGGTCGCATCGCCGCCACCAATGCCATCAGTGATATTTACGCCATGGGTGGCCGACCGTTGATGGCCGTCGCAATTCTGGGTTGGCCTGTCAATACCTTGCCAGCGGAGATCGCAGCGCAGGTGGTGGATGGTGGACGCCAAGCCTGTTCAGATGCCGGCATCATGCTGGCCGGTGGGCACAGCATTGATTGTCCGGAGCCTGTGTTTGGTCTGGCTGTCACCGGTATTGTCGCCAAAGATCATTTAAAACAGAACAATACAGCGGAGGCCGGATGCCTGTTGTATCTCAGTAAACCACTGGGCGTTGGTGTACTGACCACCGCACAGAAGCAAGGCAAGTTAAAACCCGAACATGAATTTCTGGCTCGCGATGTTATGTGTCAACTCAACACGCCAGGCATGGTGTTGTCGGCTATAAAAGATATCACCGCCATGACAGACGTCACCGGTTTTGCTTTGATGGGCCATCTGCTTGAAATGTGTGAAGGCAGCGGTCTGGATGCCGAACTGGATCTGTGCGCGGTGCCGGTGCTAGCGCCTGTGCCAGATTACATTGCCCAAGGTTGTGTGCCGGGTGGAACCCACCGTAATTTCGACAGTTATGGCCATAAACTGGGCCCATTGGATGCGGCACAAAAAGCCTTGTTGTGTGATCCGCAAACGTCTGGTGGTCTGTTGATGGCGGTGCGACCTGCCGCGCGCCTTGACTTTGAAAGAGCACTGGCAAACGCGGGTGTTGCAGACGCTTTAATCAGACCTATTGGCCGTTTGCTGCCAGCGTCTGGCCAGCAGCAACGTATTCGGCTTGTGTAAAATGCGCGCAGACACTGACGATTTTTTAAATCTGTTTCTAAATGACACGCCACTGATTGACTCGCGTGCGCCCGTGGAATTCCATCGCGGTGCGTTCCCCAACACTATCAATCTGCCATTGATGAACGACCGTGAGCGCGAACAGGTTGGCACCTGTTACAAGGAGCAAGGCCAGCAGGCAGCGATCAGACTGGGTCACGAGCTGGTCAACGGGGATGTCAAAACGCAACGCGTGCAGGCATGGGTAAACTTTGCGGAGCAGCAACCTAGTGGGTATTTGTATTGCTTCCGCGGGGGCTTGCGTTCGCAGATTTGTCAGCAATGGATGCGTGAAGCAGCGTGTGAGTACCCGAGGGTGATTGGTGGTTACAAAGCCATGCGCCGGTTTTTGCTGGAGCAGTTGGACGTGATGTGCGCCAATAATAAGCTGCTGGTGCTGGCAGGTCATACGGGTGCCGCTAAAACAGAACTTCTCAATGCCGTGCCCGGTGCTATTGATCTGGAGGCGCTCGCCAATCATCGCGGCAGCGCTTTTGGCAAGCGCGCCACAGAGCAGCCGTCCCAGATTGATTTTGAGAATCGTCTGATTATTGCCATGCTAAAACACACTCATGCGACGCCCGATAAACCTATTGTTCTGGAAGATGAGAGCCGACTGATTGGTCGCTGTGCCATGCCTCCGGTATTGCGTGACGCCATGGCGCGGTCTTCGCTGGTTCGATTGAACAGTGACCTTGAGTCGCGTACAGAGCATTCACATTTGAATTACATTTTGCGCAAGACCGC
>DITX01000093.1:0-7648 GCA_002422225.1 Gammaproteobacteria bacterium UBA6173 | reverse complement strand
CAGGCCATCGATAGTCACCGCGCCGGGGATCCTTCGCTGCATCGAGACTGGATCAGGCGCTTGCTGCAGGACTATTACGATCCTATGTACGACTGGCAATGGCAGCGTCACGAGGGCAGGGTGGTATTTGAAGGCAACTTTGCCGCGGTGCTGGATTTTTTACATTCAGCCCGCATTTAAACCGATTGACAGGCAGGAAATTATCAGGGCGTCTACATGACTGAAACACTGTTGAGCAAGTTGGGTGAGGCCCTGGTAACAGGGAGTTTAACGGATCGTGAGCTACTGGCACTCACGGACATTCAGCCGCGGCTACAAATTCTCCCCGATGCCAACGTCATCAAAATTGGTGGGCAGAGTTTTATCGACCGGGGCCGCGCTGCCGTGTATCCGCTGATCGGCGAAATTAAACAGAATCTGCCGCATCACAAAATGATCATTGGCACCGGCGCGGGCACCCGAGCACGCCATGCATACAGCGTGGGTGTTGAGCTCGGCATGCCAACCGGTGTGCTCAGTGTATTGGGGACGTTTGTCAGCATGCAAAATGCGCGCATGTTGCATTATCTGTTGGCTGATCAGGGCATTCCGTTTATTGAGCCCATACAGTTTGCACAGTTGCCTCTGTATCTCGCGGAACGTCAGGCCGTGATATTTTTTGGCATGCCGCCTTACACATTCTGGCAGCGTAATCCTGCCATCGGCCGACTGCCGCCCAACAGAACTGATACGGGTACCTGGCTGATCAGCGAAACTTTTGGCACACGCTCGATGATTTATGTGAAAGATGAAAATGGTCTTTACACGGCTGATCCCAAAAAAGACAAACACGCACAATTTATCCCAAACATTACCGCTGCTGAGTTGCTGGCTATGGATTTGCCCGACGTGGTGGTTGAACACAGCGTGCTGGAAATGATGCAGAACGCCCAGCACAGGCGCAGCATCCAGATCATCAATGGTCTGGTCCCCGGTAATCTGACACGTGCGCTTAATGGCGAAGCGGTTGGCACCATCATTACAGCGGACTGAATATGAAAAACGACTCCAAACAGCACCACATGCAATCATTTCTGGCGCGCGAAAGTCTGCTCGACAAACGTGTGATGGCAGACACCGAAACACCCGTCGTGCGTATGCTGCCAACGGTGCAAGTCGTAAAAATCGGCGGCCGCTCCATTCTGGAAGCAGGTTCTGCCACAGTAAACCCGCTGATCAAAGCGCTGGGTGATGCCCTGCAGGAAAACAAACTGATTCTGGGTGTGGGTTGTGGTGCCCGGTCACGGCACGTGTTTTCAGTCGGGCTTGATCTGGGTTTGCCAACTGGTGTGTTGGCCGAGCTGTCGGCCGCCGACGCGCTCGGTAACGCACATATTCTTGGGACGCTGCTGGCATCACATGGTGTGGTTGCGATTCCGCCGGCAATGTTCGGGCATTTGTTGCCAATGTTTATTCATTCGGTGCCGGGCGTCATTTTTAATGGTGTGCCGCCTTACTCCTTGTGGGAGCATCCGCCTGCAATTGGGCGCATCCCCGCCCACCGCACTGACTCCGGTTGCTTGATTCTGGCCGAATGTTTTGGTTGTCGAAGTGTGGTGTTGGTAAAAGATGTGCGGGGCCTTTTCACAGCGGATCCTGCGCTGGATGAGTCAGCAGAGTTTATTCCACGCATCAGTACCGACGAACTGCGCAAACTCGATTTAAAAACGCTGCCATTTGACGAGGTCATGCTGGACATTCTGGACACGGCTCGTCTGGTGCATGAGTTCCAGATCATCGACGGAAAACAGCCCGACTTGCTGGCGCGTGCGCTCGCTGGCGAACATGTAGGCAGTATCATTTATAGCAAGATCCGATCTGGTCATCAGGCAAACTAATCACAATGAATTCAGTAACACGCCGTCAACTGTTAAAAATGTTTGGAGTGAGTGCTGCCGGTATGATGAGCCTGCCGTTGATTGCACGCGCGCAGACCGCCAGTAATTTTGTCAATCCGCTGCTGATTCCGCCCCTGGATACCGGCACATTCATGCAGGAAGACGGCGGGGTGCCGCGTCGGCGTTTTGAGCTGAACCTGCAAAAAGGCACCTCGCTGTTTGTGCCGCAGGGAGAGACCGCGACGCTGGGTATCAATGGCAACTACCTTGGCCCGACACTGCGTTTTAGGCGCGGTGATATTCTGGACATTCAGGTGAACAATCGTATTGGCGAGGAGTCGGTTCTGCATTGGCATGGCATGCATGTGCCACCCCGTTTTGACGGCGGGCCTATGCAATCGATTGCCGACGGCGAGAGCTGGAATCCAGTATTCGATGTACGCCAGCAAGCGGCAACACTCTGGTATCACTCCCATGCCATGCACAAAACTGGGTCGCAGGTTTATCACGGCCTGGCAGGTATGATGATTCTGGATGATGAGGTCAGCGACGGTGTAGAACTGCCGTCACGTTACGGTGTGGATGATATTCCGCTGATTCTGCAGGACAAGCGCTTTAATCGCGATGGCAGTTTTGATTATATGTCGCGCTACGGCGATATGATGATTGGTCAGCACGGCGATGTGATGATGGTTAATGGTACCGTGTCACCCTTTTTTGAAGCGACCACCGATAAGGTGAGATTGCGCATACTCAACGGCTCGAATGCCCGCCTGTTTCATCTAGCATTTAATGACGGACGAGAGTTCCAGCAGATTGCGAGTGACGGGGGGCTGCTTGAAAAGCCGGTGCCTTTACGACGCTTGATGCTGACGCCGGGTGAGCGTGCAGAGTTTCTGGTAGACGTCAGTGATGGCAAGCCGGTGATTCTGCGTAGCGAGCCGTCCGATAACCATTTCCCGGTTTTCCCCGGCGCATTGAGTGAGCTGATGCGCGCGATGCACGGCGAATCCTTTGATGTGCTTGAAATCAGACCGCTGGCAAATCTTGAGCGTCTGCCGCCCGCACCCGGTGTATTGGTCACATTGCCAGCAGCCAGTGAGAGCATGGCTATGCGCACGCGTCGCATGCGCCTGAACATGGGATATGGGTCACGCAGCGGGAGCGGTAAAGGGCCAGGACTTGGCAATCGTAGTGGGCAGGGTGGCGGTTACGGTGGGGGCCACTTTTCTATTAACGGGCGTGTCATGACCATGAATTACATCAACGAACGCGTGAAATTGGGTGACACCGAAATCTGGGAAATTTTTAATGACACGCCGATGGTGCACCCCTTCCATATCCACGGTAATCAATTCCGTGTTCTGGATCGTAACGGGGCACCGCCGCCCGCACAGGAAACTGGTTACAAAGACACCGTGCACGTTAATGCTCGCGAAACTGTGCGAGTATTGGTGCCGTTTACAGATTTCGCAGATCAGATGCACACCTACATGTACCACTGTCATACTCTGGAGCATGAAGACCGGGGCATGATGGGGCAGTTTTTGGTGACAGAGAACGGTTGAATGCCGGGGCATTGATGCTGTTCACATCAGCTGCCCCGCTTCCAATTCTCCGTTCTGAATCAATCCAATGGCAGGAAACCCATGGCATTGTTGTTGTTCATCGGAATCACAATCTGATTCTGAATGGAGTCGTAACAGATGGACGCGGCACTGGGAATGCCCACCGCAATCACTTCCGCATTCTGACCCGGACGAATACGAGAGATGCTGCCAAAGCGCACGCTACTGACAATTTTTGTACCGTCAGCGAGTACAACAACACCGTCATTACCGCCTTCTGCGGCGTACTCGGTATTGATCAGTTCGCCGGCCGTATTAAATGTCATGACGTGATTGTTGCCGATATTGATCACCACGATATTGCCACTGTTATCAATAGCAACTCCGTTTGGTGACAGCAAAGGCGCGCCTTCAAGGAAAACAGATGACTGCCCGGAAGGCGTTACTTTGTAAACGCGCTGCGGGTCACGGGTATTGGATGCGTAAACAGTGCCGTCAGAGGCAACCGCGATACCATTCAACCCAGTGGCGCCTTCAACCTGCCATGCATCTCCCGGGGTGCCGGTTGCCAGGTCAAACGTGCGCACGTGGTCGATATCGGCCACATACAACTTGCCACCGGCAATGGCACTGCCCAATGGCTGATTTAACACCAAGCCGTTACGGTCGTTTCCTATCCACTTGGCGGTATGCACACTGCCATCCGGATTCAACAGGGAAACATAACCGTCATTTTCCTGCATGTCCTGACCAACACCGGCATTCATGGCCAGAATCAGGTTTTTAGCGGGATCAAAGGTGCAGCTCTCTGCAAACCGAAAACTCCCGAATACTTTAACATTGGGTGACATCCGGGTTGCTTCACCCGCTTCATTGACGGTGCTCAGGGGTTGGCCAGCTGTAAACGTGCCTGCGGTTTGAGCAAACGAAACTGAGCTGACCGCCAATGCCAGCGCACCAGCAATAATTCCTTTTTTCATAACCATTTCTCCAAGGTTGATTCCCAACTATACTGCTGTGAATAATTTAATCGACAGGCAGTTTACCTGAAACAGCCTGAGCACACACAGACCGGTTTGCGCGGGCTTTTTGTCCAACAAACGATCTTTGGTTCATCACTGTATTGAATTCATCACGTTAAGAGTACCGCGGCCATCAGTACCGAATTTGTCATTTCTGTTTTCCTGTTTGCCTTATCGTCGGCAATTACACCGGGTCCCAACAACGTCATGCTGATGAGTTCTGGTGTCAACTATGGTGTACGTCGCAGTCTTCCTTTGGTGATGGGCGTCATTATTGGTTTTCCGGCGATGTTTTTGGCAATCGGCTTAGGCCTGGGCACCGTGTTTCAGCGCTACCCGATCATTCATAATGTCATTACGGTGGTTGGCATTGCCTACTTGTTGTACCTAGCGTGGAAAATTGCGGGCAGTGGTAAGCCCGTGCATGCAGACCCCAAGGCTCGCCCTCTGACGTTTGTTCAGGCCGCCTTGTTTCAGTGGGTAAATCCCAAAGCGTGGATTATGGCGATGGGCGCGATTGCAGCGTTTACAACAACCGGGCCCGACATCAATCAGCAGGTTTTTAATATCACGGGAATTTTTATGACCGCGTCTGTACCTAGCGCCTGGACGTGGTTGTTATTTGGAGTGGGGCTGCAGCGTTTGCTGGCAGATGATGTGTGGCGACAGCGGTTTAACTGGTTGATGGCGGCGTTGCTGGTGGTTTCTATGGTGCCGGTTGTGCTTGATCTTGGGTTCGAGGGTGAGTGAGTGTCACGTCGCCGGCCTGCGCCAGACCGACTGGGTCTCAGAACGACGCTGCGCGTCTGATCGTTCTTCGACGCAGATCGCTCTGCCGCAGGCCTCAAACTTGATGGGCGCGTCGCTGCAAAGGTAGCTTCGCATTTGCTGTTGGCTATTACTTAAGACTCAATTTAACGAACCAGTAAATTACCAAATATATTAGGGCAACTGCAGCAATCAGAGCGCCCCAAGGGTTCCAAAGCTGCCCACTCACGGATATGAGCATCAGACAGATAAGACCCAGCACCCCGACAAGGAAGGCAAAAATCGGAACGCCAACAACAATCATAAATGCAATTAGCGCTGGAGACGGCTGCGATTTTTTCATTCTGCTCTCCCAGTGGAATTCAGATTTATTAATTCTCTTTAAGCCAATGGGAAAATTGCGTATTGGCAGTATTCATGTTTATACCCTCTGACATGCAGGCCTTTACTACATCGTTCCGGTTTGTGAAACCATTTTGTGCCTTAAGGCCATCGGCGATCTCCCAGATACGTCCAGTTATTGTATGTGGCTTAGGCCGCACACTTGTCTCTCTGAACTCGACTGCAGGCTGGTCTGCGAGCGTGCTTAGTGATTTTGTGATCATCTCTCCTGTTTTAGAACCGAACCGGCTGTATATTTCGAAAAACAAAGGAGCTGGTATTTCGATACAAATTTTTTCCATGCGAATCTCCTAAAATTAGCTTGATCAAAATAATAATATTATATATTCTAGATATCAAATAATATCTAGATATGGGAGAGAGCAATGATTTGGGCATACATTAACTACCCTAATCCTCATGTCACTATTCATGAGAATCCAACGTGCGCCCAAATTATGTGCCACAACAAGCAAACTGGTAGGCTTGTTTATCTGAACCCAGAAACCCTGACCGGGGAATTAAGAAAGTTCGAAAGCAAGTTTTATCGCTTTGGGGCCAGCAAGGAAAACAACGACATGTGGTTGAAAGTCGATTTTGCAAACCTTGAGATAGAAAAAGGGGTTGTGCGCGATGTGATTCACTATCTGGGGCGCCATTATCGACCGCTGTCCAATTTAGAGGCGGCGACTCACTGTGAGCAGTAGATTTATGGAATCGGTGACTCATGGAGGTCGGGCTAAAAAATTCAAGTGGGTCTTGATGGTCGACTCCATTTTGATAATCAAACAAACGGGAGTTACGCTTAAATACGATTTATCGGACATCCAAAGTGTTCTGAGCGAATTGAATCAGGGGTTTCGGCTGGAATTGTTTCCTCTAGCCAACAATGTTGAGAAACTTTATCGAAGCGAAGAAACTTTAGGATTAGGAACAGCTCTGTACAAAATTTCGCAGAGTACTCTTTATGCGCAAGGTGCAAGTTATTTGGGCGTAGTGCTGGAGTTGGGAGGTATCTTGGAGTGGAATGGCGAAAAACGCGGGATACATTGGCGACTTAGAAAATGGCCTTTAACTCTGGTCGCAATGAAAACACTCCTAGAAAGTGCAACATCCAGTGTCCAATCTAATGAAATAGTCGTAATTTGAATTACAAAGCGCACAAGACATTATTTCTGTTTTTCCTTTTGAGATTCGGCGTTGGCATTGTCTCATGATAGTGCCGGGAGAGTGGTGCCGCACCCGACCGGCCGCATCCTTTCAAGGGGCGCCCTGCGGTGCGGAACTCAACGTCGCGGCTGCGCCGCTCCGGATTCGAACAGTCCTACTGCTTAATCGGGCGTCCCTTAAAAGGATAAGCGCGGCCTGATTGGTCGGGTGCGGCACCACTCTCCCGGCGCGGCTCTTCCGGATGATAAGAGTCATCACCGAGGGAACCCCCGGTGCTCAACAAGCACACCGGGCGACATCCAAACAATCAATGCTGAGGGAAGTTCTCAGGAATCAATCGCGGAACGAACTTGGTCAATCCTGTTACTGGACCCACTTCGCCAGCATAGACATTGCCATCACGATCGACTGCAACACCTTCACCCATCGCACCTATACCACCCATACCGGTTGGACGTGCGGAGTTATGCTCTGGCACGTAGAACCAGACCTTGCCGGTTCGTGCGCTACCAATACGCAGGCCCTTGCGCCAACCCGGGTTGTAGTTTTCATCAGACTCTGAGTCGATTGCGTACAACACATCGTCGGCATTGATATACATGCCACTGATGCGCCCGAACTGATACCAGGTGTCCAGATGTGTGCCTTCCTGATCAAAAATCTGGATGCGACGGTTGCCGCGGTCAGAGACAAACAGACGGCCCTGTGAATCCATCGCCATAGCATGTGGTGAGCGCAGCTGACCGTTCTCAAAACCCCAGGTTCCCCAGCTCTTGACGAAGGTGCCGTCCGGCGCAAACTTGGAGATACGGCTGAACGCGCCGGGGCCGGCTTCATCCATAAACTGACCGCTGTGACTTTC
>DITX01000173.1:7592-53814 GCA_002422225.1 Gammaproteobacteria bacterium UBA6173 | reverse complement strand
CCCATGACGGTCACAACTGGCGCACGACTGACGGCCTCTTTACCGCCAACGTAGGCGATGGATTCATAAAGCGTATCTTCAATCGCATCGGCCGAGACAAACTTGGCTTTGTTACCAAATTCTTCAATCAGCAAGGTGGCGACATCCTGATCCAGCGCTTGGTTAATCGTGGCCATAACGCCCATTTTGAACAAGGCTTTGATCAATTCTGCGGACTTGACTGACATTTTGGCAGCCAGGTCACCCACCGCGTTGGCTTCGCCAATAATGATTTCTCGCGAAATAAACTCGGTTGGCTTTTCAAAGCCGTGCTGCTTCATGCGCGCTTTTTTACGAGGACCGCCGCGACGTCCGCGTCCGCCCTCATCAAACTCACCATCTTCAAGCACAAATTCATCAATGCGCGGCTTCACTGCCTTTTTAGGAACAACCGCCTTTTTCCTGAAGTTTGACTTTTTCTCGTCCTCCTTCTCGTCACCCTCTTCTTTACGAACGGGTTTGACTGGCACCTTGGGTTTCGCAGACGGTGCTGCCGCAGGCGATGCAGAAGGTCTTTCACGAGCCTGCTCAACTGGTGGTGCAACAGGTGCGGTCGCCGTTTCTACCAAAGTTGTTTCTGGGGATGTCACAGTTTCTGTGGCTGATTGGCCAGCGTCGGTAACAGCTTCAGCTTCAGCTGCAGCGCCGCCGACGACATCGCTTGCAACAGTCGCGTCAACCGCCTCATGAGCTGCGTCTGTTACGCCAGTTTCTGCCGCTTGATCAAGCAACTCTTCTTCAACTCCGGACGTATCTTCGCTGCCTGATTGCTCGGGCGTCAATTCACTGCGTTTGACGTAGGTGCGCTTCTTGCGAACCTCAACACTGACGGTTTTACCTCGCCCCTGACCAGACGAGGTTTTCAGGGTCTCGACTGTTTTTCGCTTCAACGTGATTTTTTTCGGGGCAGCATCGGCAGCCTCCGTCGCACCGTGACTGCGACGCAGAAACAGCAACAAGGTATTCTTGTCGTCATTTGAAATCGGATCTTCTGCGCGCGTATGCGGCAACCCCGCCTCTTTAATCTGAGCCAGTAGCCGTTCCGCGGTAACGCCAATTACTTTGGCGAACTCACCGACTGTTACATCTGCCATTTAACTACTCCTGTCTTCTCTTGCTGCCTGATCCAGCTTGGTGTTTACCGACTTGTACTAGTCAAACCGGTTGTTACGCAAACCAGGGCGCTCGAGCCGTCATAATCAATTTGCCAGCACGTTCTTCGTCCATGCCGTCAATATCCATCAAATCATCAATTGACTGTTCTGCAAGTTCTTCCATATTCAGAATACCTTTGCCAGCCAAAGCCATCGCTAACATGTCGTCCATACCTTCCATATTCAAAAGGTCAGCTTCCAGTTGTGCGCCTGACAAACCTTCTTCTGATGCAATTGCCTGAGTCAGCAACGCGTCACGTGCGCGATCCCGCAGCTCTTTGGCGATATCTTCATCAAAACCATCAATGCTCAGCAGCTCATCTATAGGTACGTAAGCGACTTCCTCAAGCGAGGTAAAGCCCTCAGCAACCAACAACTCTGCTACATCTTCGTCCACATCCAGCTTTTCCATAAATATGGCGATAAAACCGCTGGATTCCTGCTGTTGTTTGTTACGCGCATCTTCAACGCTCATCACATTGATCGCCCAGCCGGTCAGCTCAGCCGACAGGCGAACGTTCTGGCCGCTGCGACCAATGGCCTGCGCCAGATTGTCTTCTTCAACCGCAACATCCATGGTGTGGCTGTCTTCATCCATAACAATAGATGCGACTTCTGCTGGCGCCATGGCGTTAATAACCAGTTGAGCGGGGTTATCATCCCAGAGAATGATGTCAATTCGCTCGTTAGCCAATTCGTTGGAAACCACTTGTACCCGTGAACCGCGCATACCCACACACGCGCCAACCGGATCAATACGACCATCGTTAGTGCTAACCACAATTTTGGCTCGCGAACCCGGATCACGCGCAGCGGCACGAATTTCGATAATGCCGTCTGCAATTTCAGGCACTTCGATCTTGAACAACTCAATCAGCATGCCCGGCGCAGTGCGGCTCAGGAACAACTGAGGACCACGCGCTTCCTGACGCACATCAAGCAGCAAGGCACGAATACGGTCGCCGGTGCGGAACATCTCACGCGGAATCATCTGATCACGCGGCAACATGGCTTCTGCATTACCGCCCAGATCAACCAGAATACTTTCACGGGTAACTTTCTTGACGGTACCAGAGACCAGTTTGCCCATTTTGTCGCGATATTCAGCAACTACTAGGTCGCGCTCAGCCTCGCGCACTTTTTGCACAATCACTTGTTTGGCCGTTTGCGCAGCAATACGACCAAATTCAGTATTTTCGATTTTTTCTTCCCAGAATTCGCCGATCTTGATATCGGGATTTTTAGTCTGAGCCTGATCCAGTGTCATCTGGTGAGACGGGTCATCAAAATTTTCGTCAGCGACCACATCCCAACGGCGGAATGTCTCATATTGGCCAGACTTGCGATTCACAACAACGCGGCAGTTGACTTCTTCGTCATCGAACAACTTTTTGGTTGCTGTCGCCAGAGCTGACTCAATGGCTTCAAATATAACTTCGCGCGCGACTCCCTTTTCATTGGAGACCGCATCTGCAACCATCAGAATTTCTTTACTCATCATAATAGTGTCACCTTACACACGGGTTCATCGTTCCATCAGAACACTGCCAAAATTGTCTCAGGGCGCGATGTTCGCCTTGTCTACCTGCTGGTAGGGAATGTCATACACGTTGCCGTCCATGGTCATAAAAATCACACCATTTTCAGCTTTTTCCAAAATACCTTTGAATTTTCGACGCCCATCAATGGGAGTGCGTAGACGCACGTTAACAACTTCGCCGACAAAGCGGCCAAATTGTTCAAAATTAAACAGTGGTCTGTCAAAACCAGGTGAAGACACCTCCAGGGTGTACTCGCCAGGGATGGGATCTTCAACGTCTAGAATTGCACTCACCTGTCGACTGACTTTTTCGCAATCGTCTATGGAGATGCCGTCCGGGCCGTCAATATAAATGCGGAGCAAGGCCGAGTGACCTCGCACCAGATGCTCAACGCCCCAAAGCTCGAGACCCAGTGCCGTCACAGCAGGGCGGAAGAGCTCTGCAATGTTGTCGATTGTTGCAACCACTATAACCAAGTTCCTGATTTATTCAGAATATTCAAAAAACACAAACAAAAAGTGGGCCCTAGGCCCACCGCTTAAACAAACTGCTTGTCTTGTCACAACGTTCCCGAAAGAACCTTGCGGCGGCGGCACCTCGTCCTCAGACCATTCCAATCCGACGAGCTTTCCCGACCCGACCGAAAGCACACTTGAGATTACTTTCGGCCTTAATAAAAAGCCCCATCAAGGGGCTTTTGCGCGGCGCCCGGAAATACACAGACGCCACAGGTTTGGTAGCGGGGGCAGGATTTGAACCTACGACCTTCGGGTTATGAGCCCGACGAGCTGCCAGACTGCTCCACCCCGCAATAAAGCTTGAAATCCTTATTCACTGCCACTTCTGGCATCATCAGCTTCTGGCAAAGCTGCTGTTTGAGGGCCGGTATTCTAGTCCTGCCCCTCAGGTGCGTCAAGACATTAATTTTTTAAAACACCCTGCGGGCGGATGTCATCTTGTCAATCAAACTGGTGCCGAAGGCGAGACTTGAACTCGCACGACCANNCCAATTCCACCACTTCGGCAAAAACATTTACTGAACGACTGGCACTTCGCTGGCTGGCACATCACTCGCTGGCGCAGCCGGGATATCAGACGCAGCAGGAGCAGTGCCCAGCTGCGGAATATCTGACTGCTCAAGCTCACGCAGAATGTCCGGGCTTACCAACGGCGCGCCACCATCCAGATTTCCACCCAGACTGTACTGCTTGGCATAGATTGCCAGCGTCAGACTGGTAACAAAAAATATCACCGCGGCTATTGTAGTAGATCGGGTCAGAAAGTTACCACTTCCAGAACTACCAAAAACAGTTTGTGATGCACCACTTCCAAAAGCTGCGCCCGCATCGGCGCCTTTGCCTTGCTGCAGCAATACCAGCGCAATAATTGCGATGGCGGCAATGATGTGCACAACCACGATCAGCGTTTCCATAATTCAACTCACACTCTGGCATATACGAACAAACAGGTCAGCATTCAAAGATGCTCCGCCCACCAGCCCGCCATCGATATCGGGTTGCGCAAACAATTCCGGGGCATTCTCCGGACTGACGCTACCACCGTAAATAATTTGTACTGACTGCGCTATTTCATCATCCTGCAGCGCAATCATCTGTCTGATTGCTGCATGCATTTCCTGCGCTTGCTCTACGCTTGCTGATCGACCGGTACCAATGGCCCAGACCGGCTCATAAGCGATGACTGCCTTGTTCAAACTTGCAACACCTGTCCGCTCAATCACGGCGCTCAACTGCCGCCTGACCACAAGCTCGGCGTGCCCTTGATCGCGCTCTTCGAGCGTTTCTCCTACACACAGCACCGGGATCAACCCGCACTGCTGGGCTGAACAAAATTTCTCAGCCACCAACTGATCACTTTCAGCGATCAGACTTCGTCGCTCTGAGTGCCCAACGATAACGTATCGCACCTTAAAATCTGCCAGCATCGCACCCGATACTTCACCGGTATACGGTCCGCTGTCTTCAGTCCAGATATCCTGCGCGCCCAACACAATTTCGGCGCCCCGGATCATGGCATCTACCATCTGCAAGTAGGGGAAAGGCGGACAAAGTACGATGTCAACGCCATTTACACCACCTGCCAGCGCAGGCATCATTCCGGAAACCAGTTCTCGAATGAAGTTTCGGTTCCCATGCATTTTCCAGTTCGCGGCAACCAGCGCTCGACGCATATTCACTATCCTTTGTACTGCTGCGCCGACCGAGCTTCCACGGGGGCGCAACTATAACCACTTTGAACCTGCCTTGCAAGACAGCGCAACAGCGCAGATCAGATCAAATCAGAAAATCTATTTATCCCCGATACACTCACACTGGACTGGACTGGAAACCGACTTGACGACATCGGCAATTTCTTCTGCATACCCTGCCACCAACACCTGATCATCACCTTCAACCATGACCCGTACCACAGGCTCCGTGCCTGAGGGTCTCAGCAGCACCCGACCACGCCCTGCCATTTTTGACTCCACATCCTTGACGGCCAACTTGACGGGCACACTGTCCATCACCAAGGTTTTGCTACTCACTCGCACGTTAACCATGGTCTGCGGCATTTTTCGCATTTTGCTGCGCAACTCAAACAGACTGGAATTGGTTTGCATCATCGCAGCCAATACTTGCAGCGCAGAAACAATGCCATCGCCGGTTGTGCCGACGTCAAGGCAGACAATGTGGCCGGAAGACTCACCTCCCAGCAACCAGGACTTTTTCTTCAGCATTTCCATCACATACCGATCACCGACATCTGTGCGGGCAAAAGGCACATCCAGCGCTTCGAGTCCAAGCTCAAGACCAAGATTGCTCATCAGCGTACCCACAACGCCACCAAATGCCATGTGGCGGCGACGACGGTCCCGCGCAATGATGTACAACAGTTCATCACCATCAACGATATTGCCCAGATGATCGACCATGATGACACGATCACCATCACCATCAAACGCAATGCCAATATCAGCCTGCTCAGCCAGCACTTGTTGAACCAGCCCCATCGGGGACGTGGAACCGCAGTCCTGATTAATATTGAGACCGTTGGGTGAGACACCAATTGCTTTGATGCTTGCACCCAGTTCTGAAAACACATTTCCTGCAATGTGATAAGTCGATCCATTCGCGCAATCAATCACAACATTCAAGCCGCGCAATACCGCATTTCCCGGCACGGTGCGTTTGCAATACTCAATGTATCTGCCGGCTGCGTCGGTAATACGGGAGACCTTTCCGATATCAGCGGAACTGACGGTGGTAATGTCTTTGCTCAGATACTCTTCAATCGCCAGCTCGGTCTCATCAGGCAGTTTAGCGCCATCACCGTCAAAAAACTTGATGCCATTGTCCTGAAAAGCGTTGTGGGACGCACTGATGACGATGCCAGCCTGCGCACCAAATGTCCGCGTCAAATAGGCAATTGCGGGTGTTGGCATAGGCCCTAGCATATTGATATCAACACCAGCTGATGCCAAGCCGGCCTCAAGTGCTGCCTCAAACATATATCCCGAAATGCGCGTATCTTTGCCAATCAGAATTTTGCTGCGCTGACCACCGGATTTGGCAAATACTTTACCCGCAGCCCAACCCAGCTTAAGCATAAAATCTGGCGTGATTGGGTATTCACCAACCCGACCGCGAATGCCATCTGTTCCGAAAAATTGCTTTTCTGCTTTTGTGTTGCCAGATCCCATTATTTAACCTCTGTATTCCGTTATCAAGCAGATTATAAACACTTCATCAGCGGTCCTGGCCAGCATTTCGCAGCGCTGACAATACCTGGAGCGCATGCACCGTCGGTTCAACATCATGTACGCGGATGATCTGCGCACCTGCAGCGGCTGCCAATACGGCGCCAGCCAGACTTCCTGCCAAACGATCGGCAGCGGGAGCACCCAACACCGCGCCAATCATGGATTTTCTGGACAACCCGATTAAAAGGGGTGATCCCAGCGCGTGCATATCATGAAGTCGCGACAAAAGTTGGTAGTTGTGCGCCAGGGTTTTTCCAAAACCAAACCCCGGATCAAGACAAATGCGATCAGGGTGAATACCTGCAAGCTCACAGATGCTTTTTCTGACGGATAAAAACGAGCTAACATCGATGAGCACATCACTGTAGGAGGGAGCCTGTTGCATAAACTGTGGCTCACCTTGCATGTGCATCAGGCAAACCGCGAGATCCGTTGCGGCTGCGGCCTCAAGTGCGCCGGGACGCTGCAAAGCGCGCACGTCATTGATCATGTCTGCACCGGCGATTGCCGACGCCGTAATGACCGATGGAGTACTGGTATCAACAGAGATCAGCACATCAAAGTTAGCCCGTATTGCTGTGACAACGGGAATTACTCGCTCAAGCTCTTGGTTTTCACTGACTTCTGGCGCGCCCGGACGTGTAGACTCTCCCCCCACATCAATAATGTCAGCGCCTGCAGACACCATCGATTGCACGGCAAAAAGCGCTTTATCAAGGGATACTTTGAATTGGGAGGCGCCGCCAGCTGACAGCAGGCCCCCATCAGAAAAAGAGTCAGGCGTGACGTTTAATATACCCATCACACGCGGAACTGACAGTTCCAGCCAGCGCCCGGACATTCTCAGTCTGGACGCTGGTACACGAACTGATTCCAAATCAGCTTTGGACACTCAGCAGCTCCCGCTTTAATACCAGCAAAATATCAATGCTCGCTGGCGGGGCCACCAATGGGCTTGTCTGACATGACATCGCTCGCCGGCGCTTCTGTGCGCGTTGCGCCAGATCCGCTGTTACTGTCGGACCAATCTGCGGGTGGTCGTGGCTTGCGACCGGACATGATGTCGTTTATCTGTTCGGCATCAATGGTTTCATATTCCATCAATGCATCCTTCATGAGCTCAAGCTTGTCACGATTCTCTTCCAGCATCCGTCGCGCCCTGCTGTAACAGAAATCGATGATGCTCCTGACTTCGTCGTCAATCAGCTTGGCGGTTTCTCCTGAATGATGTTTTTGTGCGCCACCGGCTGACCGGCCTAGGAAAACCTCGCCGTCATCTTCTGCGTACATCAACGGCCCTAGTTTTTCCGACAAACCCCATTTGGTGACCATATTGCGCGCCATATCAGTCGCACGCTGTATGTCGTTGGACGCGCCGGTCGTGACACCGTCAACACCCAGTGTCATTTCCTCTGCAATTCGGCCACCGTACAAGCTGCTGATCTGACTCATGATGGCCAGTTTACTGATGCTGTAACGATCCTCTTCCGGCAGGAACATGGTCACCCCCAATGCGCGACCGCGCGGGATGATGCTGACTTTGTAGACCGGATCATGCTCTGGCACCAATCGGCCAACAATGGCATGGCCCGCTTCATGATAGGCCGTATTGGTTTTCTCTTTTTCAGACATCACCATGGACTTACGTTCGGTGCCCATCATGATTTTGTCTTTGGCTTTCTCAAACTCTTCCATGGTCACCAGACGACGACCACCACGTGCGGCAAACAGCGCCGCCTCGTTTACCAGGTTGGCCAGATCCGCGCCGGAGAAACCAGGCGTGCCGCGCGCAATCACAGCCGCATCCACGTTGTCAGCAATCGGCACCTTGCGCATGTGGACTTTCAGTATCTGTTCACGACCACGGATATCAGGCAACCCTACTACGACCTGACGGTCAAATCGGCCCGGACGCAGCAGCGCTGGGTCCAGCACGTCAGGGCGGTTGGTCGCTGCAATAACGATAATGCCGTCGTTGACTTCAAAACCATCCATCTCAACCAGCAACTGGTTCAGCGTCTGTTCGCGCTCATCATGACCGCCACCCAGACCGGCTCCACGATGACGACCTACCGCATCAATCTCGTCGATAAAAATTATACAAGGCGCCTGTTTCTTGGCCTGGTCAAACATGTCACGCACACGGGATGCACCCACACCTACAAACATCTCTACGAAATCAGAACCTGAAATCGAGAAAAACGGTACTTTGGCTTCACCGGCAATCGCTTTGGCAAGCAGGGTTTTACCTGTACCTGGCTGCCCCACCATCAGGATGCCGCGCGGGATACGTCCGCCCAAGCGCTGAAACTTATCTGGCTCACGTAGGAAATCAACCAATTCTTTAACATCTTCTTTGGCTTCGTCTACACCCGCAACATCAGCAAAAGTAATCTTGATCTGGTCTTCACCCAGCAATTTGGCTTTGCTTTTGCCAAACGACATGGGCCCGCCTTTTCCGCCAGCGCCGCCGCCTTGCATCTGCCGCATAAAAAAGAAAAATAACGCGATGATAATCAGAATCGGGAAGCTGGCGACCAGCAACTGAGTCCACAGACTCTGCCGCTCGGGTTCAGACGCGCGAATTTCAACGTTGTTGTTAAACAGATCATCCATCAACTGGTCATCGCCAATCATGGGGATGGTGGTGTTGAACCGGGTATTGTCGGATCGCACACCATTAACCGTTACACCCGCAATATTGACCGAGCGCACCTGCCCCGACCTGACTTCACGGATAAAATCCGAGTAATTGACCTGCGAGGTCACTGGCTCTTGGTTTATGTTGTTGAAAACAGTCAGCAAAACAGCCGCTATCACCATCCAGAGCAATAAATTCTTCGCCATATCGTTCAAGGGAATATCCCCCTTTGCTGAGTAGAATCCGTTGGGAGTAACCCGTCAGGAGTCAGATTAAATTCGTAAGCGTGTTGTAACAGTAACAATCAAGGTCATTATCATGCCTGTATTAAGACCGTTATAAAGCGCTTTGCCATTCCCTCACTACCCCGGAAAGTTAATTGAGGCTAAAAACACCTTCTAATGACACCTTGGGACATTCTGAATCAGGAACCAAGAAGTTGAAGCCTGGGCGGATTATTATTTCAGACGCCTTCCAGCAGATGGGGGCTGTTGTCTGATATTACAAGATAGAACTTGTGATTGTCCAAGACAAAGCATTGTCCTGTGCACACCGTCTGTAACAGTCTTTGTTGAACCTGCCGTGCTAGGGTACAATGCCCGCCCTTGATCAAGACGCTCTGGTGGATGTTTCGCCGGGTATTCAATCGCCATTGTTTCACCCCGCACACGGGGCCTACGCCGGAAATATTATGAGCAACCCAACACTGGACACCCGTCAACTGCGCGCAATTGCGCACAAACTTAAACCCATCGTGACGGTTGCACAGAAAGGCCTGTCTGAAACGGTACACAAAGAAATTGACCAAGCCCTGGCGCGACATGAATTGATCAAAGTAAAAATCGTGGTGGGCGATCGGGATTTGCGTAAAGAAGTGGCCGCAGAAATCTGCGAACAGACGCGCTCAACGCTGGTACAAAGTATTGGCAATATAGTGGTGTTGTTTCGTGCAGCGCGCCAGCCAGATCCAAAACTTTCCAACATCCTGCGCAACAAGAATATGCCTGGCCTGTAAACACAAACTAGGCATATCAACCACTTACTTAGAGGTGCTCGACTTTGATGATTTCATAGTCGATGTCGCCTGATGGTGCTTTAACCACCACCTCATCACCGACTTCTTTGCCCATGATGGCGCGGGCAATCGGTGATCCGACAGAGATTTTGCCGGCTTTTACGTCGGCTTCGTCTTCGCCAACGATCTGATATCGGACAGTTTCTTCGGTATCCAGATTTTCTATCGTGACCGTCGCGCCAAAAATTACTTTGCCAGTCACGGGAATTGAGGAGATGTCGATCACTTCTGAGTCAGCCAATTTGCCTTCAATTTCCTTGATGCGGCCTTCGCAGAAGCTTTGCTGCTCGCGGGCAGCATGGTACTCCGCGTTTTCGCGTAAATCGCCGTGTTCACGCGCCTCCGCTATCGCCTGGATAATTGCCGGTCGCTTGACCGTCTTCAACTCATTGAGTTCGGCACGTAATCTTTCTGCACCACCCATGGTCATCGGCACTTTTCTCATGTCTCTCTCACAGATCCCCTGGATCTTCCTTTTTCTGAAATAAAAAAAATACTGCCAGGCTCGCACGTGGAGAGCCCGCCAGCACTGTGTCACTACGGCTTATATCATGCGTAACTAAACCGGACTTGTCTATAGCCCGGGATTTGCCCGCCGCCCGTCAGCTTAATGGCTTTTGGGCAAACGCGCATGCAGCTCCTGAATGGTGTACACATTCAGATTGTCGCCGCACTTGAGTGCCTCACAGACCGCACTGGCACCTGCCAATGTTGTTGTGCAGAACACATCATGTCGCAGCGCTGTGCGACGAATGGCAGAAGAGTCAGCAATCGCTTGCTTACCTTCCGTTGTATTGACGATCAACTGAATCTCTTCATTTTTGATCATATCCACCACGTGAGGACGCCCTTCGAGCACCTTGTTCACACGATTGACCGGCAAACCTGCCGCTTCAATAATGGCAGCGGTACCGGTGGTCGCAACCATACTGAAACCAAGTTCATGAAAACTGTGAGCGATATCAGCTACTTTTGGCTTATCGGCATCACGCACACTGATAAAAACAGTGCCCTTTTTGCTGATTTCTTCACCGGCACCCATCTGCGCTTTGGCAAAAGCCTCGGCAAATGTCTCACCTACGCCCATCACTTCACCGGTAGATTTCATTTCCGGGCCAAGAATCGGATCAACGCCAGGGAATTTGTTGAACGGGAACACCGCCTCTTTCACAGCAAAGGTCTCAGGGATAATCTCCTTGGTGAAACCCTGTTGCTGCAAGCTTGTTCCCACCATGCAGCGCGCCGCAACCTTGGCCAGCGACACACCAATGCACTTGGATACAAACGGCACGGTGCGTGAAGCGCGTGGATTCACTTCGATGACATAAAGCTGACCATCCTGATAGGCCATCTGGGTATTCATCAAACCTACTACACCCAGCTCCATTGCCATGCGCGATACCTGGTCACGAATTTCATCCTGCACAGACATCGGCAGATTGTAAGGGGGCAGGGAACATGCCGAGTCTCCGGAGTGAACACCAGCCTGCTCAATGTGCTGCATGATTGCGCCGACCACAACCTGTTTACCATCGCTGACCAGGTCTATATCGATCTCAATGGCGGCATTCAGAAAGTAGTCCAGCAACACAGGGCTGTCGTTGCCAACTTTGACTGCGGTGCGCATATAACGATTCAATTCTTCCTCGTTATACACAATCTCCATGGCCCGGCCGCCCAGCACGTAGGACGGACGCACAACCAGTGGGTAAGAAATCTTTTCGGCTTCGGTGATGCACTGCTCGACACTGCGCACGATGCAGTTTGGCGGCTGCTTCAGACCCAGCTTTTGAATCAGCTTCTGGAAGCGCTCACGATCTTCTGCCAGATCAATGGCATCAGGCGAGGTTCCGATTACCGGCACACCTGCTTGCTCGAGCCGGGTTGCCAGATTCAGCGGCGTCTGACCACCAAACTGCACAATCACACCAGCAGGTTTTTCGACCGCCACAATCTCAAGCACATCTTCAAGTGTGACTGGCTCAAAATACAATCGATCCGAGATGTTGTAGTCTGTGGACACCGTTTCGGGGTTACAGTTGACCATGATGGTTTCATAACCATCTTCACGCATGGCCAGCGCGGCGTGCACACAGCAATAGTCAAACTCGATACCCTGTCCAATACGGTTTGGACCACCGCCCAGCACCATAATCTTTTTACGATCACTAGGCTTGGACTCACACTGCTCTTCATAACAGGAATACATATACGCCGTGGTCGATACAAACTCAGCGGCGCAGGTATCAACACGCTTATACACCGGCCGAACACCCAGCGCATGACGGTATTCTCGCACGGCTTTTTCAGGCTCATTCAACAGCGTTGCCAAGCGCGCGTCCGAAAATCCCTTACGCTTGAGCGCAAATAAAGCTTGCTTGTCTAAGCTCTGCAATGACAGCTGCGCAATACGCAGTTCGTCTTGAATGATGTCCTCTATTTGAACCAGGAACCATGGATCCACACCGGTGAGCTCAGCAACGGTGGCTACTGACCAGCCCTGACGGAATGCGTCACCAATGTAGCGAATGCGCTCACTGCCTGCGTCTTTCAATTCACCACGCAGCTTGTCCATGCAGTCGCTGAGTGCGGTGTCCAGCACCGGATCCAGGCCACTGATGCCAACCTCCAGTCCACGCAGGGCTTTCTGCAGTGATTCCTGGAAAGTACGACCAATCGCCATCACCTCACCAACAGATTTCATTTGTGTGGTGATGCGGTCACTGGCTTCCGGGAATTTTTCAAACGTGAAACGCGGAATCTTGGTCACTACATAGTCAATGGTCGGCTCAAACGATGCTGGTGTAGCCCCGCCAGTGATCTCGTTGCTGAGCTCATCCAGCGTAAAGCCACACGCCAGCTTGGCAGCAACACGCGCAATCGGGAAACCTGTTGCTTTGGACGCCAGCGCTGACGAACGCGATACCCGCGGGTTCATCTCAATCACGACCAGACGACCGGTTTTGGGGCACATACCAAACTGTACGTTGGATCCGCCAGTTTCCACACCAATCTCCCGTAACACCGCAATCGAGGCGTTACGCAGAATCTGATATTCCTTGTCGGTCAATGTCTGTGATGGCGCAACAGTGATTGAGTCACCGGTATGTACACCCATGGCGTCAAAGTTTTCAATAGTGCAGACAATGATGCAGTTATCGTTTTTGTCACGAACGACTTCAGTTTCGTACTCTTTCCAGCCAATCAATGACTCATCAATCAGCAATTCTTTGGTGGGCGATAGCTCCATACCGCGCGTGCAGATCTCAACAAACTCTTCTTTGTTGTACGCCACACCACCGCCGGTGCCACCCATGGTAAACGAGGGGCGAATGATGCAGGGGAACCCTACTTCGTCGAGTGCAGCAAATGCCTGTTCCATGTTGCGCGCAATACCGTGACGTGGTGTCGACAGTCCGATGGCTTTCATTGCGTTATCAAACAACTCGCGATTCTCAGCCTTGTCGATGGACTCAGCGCGCGCGCCAATCATTTCCACATTGTATTTAGCCAACACACCATGACGCTCGAGATCCAGCGCGCAGTTCAACGCCGTTTGCCCACCCATGGTCGGCAGAATGGCATCGGGGCGTTCTCTTTCAATGATCTTTTCGACGATCTGCCATGTGATCGGCTCGATGTAGGTTGCATCAGCCATGGCCGGATCGGTCATGATGGTCGCAGGGTTAGAGTTCACGAGTATGACGCGATACCCCTCTTCCTTCAGCGCCTGACACGCCTGCGCGCCCGAGTAATCAAACTCACACGCCTGGCCTATCACAATCGGGCCGGCACCAATGATCAGAATACTTTTTATGTCTGTACGTTTAGGCATAACTCAACCGTGTCTCTGTATGGGTTTGCTGTGCGCTGTTCAGCGCGGAGCGCGCTTTTGCATCAGATCAACAAATTTATCAAACAAGGGCGCAATATCGTGTGGACCCGGCGCCGCTTCAGGATGCCCCTGAAAAGCAAATGCAGGTTTATCCGTGCGCTCAATGCCTTGTAACGAGCCGTCAAACAGCGAGCGGTGTGTAGCACGCAGATTCGCTGGCAGCGTGGCTTCGTCCACTGCGAAGCCGTGGTTCTGGCTGGTGATCAACACGGTCTTGTCATCAAGATTTTGTACCGGGTGGTTGGCACCATGATGCCCAAGACGCATTTTGATAGTTTGTGCACCGCATGCAAGCGCCAGCAACTGACAGCCAAGACAGATACCAAACACAGGAATATCGGTGTTCAGAATTTCTTTTATCGCAGTGATTGCGTAGTCACAAGGTTCCGGATCTCCCGGGCCATTGGACAAAAACACACCATCGGGCTTGAGTGCGAGCACATCGGCCGCCGAAGTCTGCGCAGGCACAACGGTCACTTTACAATTGCGCTGCGCCAACATGCGCAGAATGTTGCGTTTGACACCGTAATCAAAGGCAACAACGTGAAAGGGATTCTGGTGATTCATCACCGGATGGCCAAGACCATGCTGCCAGACCCCTTCATTCCATTCATAGGATTTGTCGACTGACACTTCCTTGGCCAGATCCATGCCTTTCAGACCGGGGAATGCGCGTGCCTGTTCAAGCGCATACTGCTCACCTTTTTCAGCAAGCAACTCTCCGCTCAGGATGCAGCCGTTAAGCGGGCCACTATCACGCAGGTGACGCGTCAATTGGCGCGTATCAATGTCTGCGATCGAGACGACATTTTGTGCTTTGAGAAACTCATCCAGCGACATTTCGCTGCGCCAGTTGCTGACGATCATGGACAGATTGCGAATCACCAGCCCGGCTGCCCAGACACGATCTGACTCGTGATCTTCTGCAGTGATACCGGTATTGCCGATGTGAGGATAGGTCAACGTGACAATCTGGCGTGCATAAGACGGGTCAGTCAATATTTCCTGGTAACCAGTCATGGCTGTATTAAAAACAACCTCTCCACTGGATAATCCCAGCGCTCCGATGGCCTTGCCTCTGAAGATGCTTCCATCTTCCAGGGCGAGAACTGCTGAATTATTCAATGTTATCTCCCGGATAGACGACAGGCGAAAAAAAGCGGAATGAAAGCTTTGTTTCATTCCGCTTTTTAAAAATGCTGCGTCGTTGTGTGCTCAGTGGTAATCATACTGAGGCGCAATTGTACGGGATCGCCCCCCGACGTGTCTACGAGTAAGACACGTTGATCAGCCGGCGGACTGATCCAGGTCATTCAGACCGAGCACGTCATCAATCGAATACAGGCCTGCTGGTCGACTTCCCAGCCAGACAGCAGCGCGCACAGCGCCACTTGCAAAGGTCATTCGGCTACTGGCCTTGTGCGTGATCTCCAGTCGCTCGCCTTGTCCAGCAAAAATCACCGTATGATCACCCACAATATCTCCGCCTCTGATTGTTGCGAAACCGATCGTCTTGCGATCACGTTCGCCCGTGATGCCCTCTCGGCCATACACCGCAACATCGTCCAGATTTCTTCCCAGAGCCTCGGCGATCACTTCACCCATGCGTAACGCGGTGCCTGACGGGGCATCCTTTTTGTGTCGGTGATGCGCCTCTACAATCTCGATATCCACATCGTCACCCAGCGCCTTGGCAGCCAGTTGCAACAACTTCAGGCTGATATTCACGCCCGCACTCATGTTCGGGGCAAACACCACTGGTATTAAACGGGCAGCGTTGCTGATCTGCTGTTTTTGCTCAGCCGTAAAACCGGTTGTTCCTATCACCATGGCTTTGCCTGCCGCCACACAGTAGTCAAGGTGATCAAGCGTGGCGTCAGGGGATGTAAAGTCGATGAGCACATCAAAATCTTCCCGGCAAGCGGCCAAGGATTGACACGCCATGACACCCAATGCGCCCACCCCGGCAATCAATCCGATATCCGTGCCAAGCTGGGGATCATTTGGCAAAGTAATACCCGCACAAACCTTTGCTGTGCCCGCTTTGTCGACAACCGCCTGCACCAACGTGCGACCCATACGACCGGCAACGCCGGCAATTGCTATTCGAATCATAAATTGTCAACCATTTCTCTGGTAAATCAGGGCTAGACATCAACGATCGGCAGTATAACGTGTAAACTGCATGGCCAACAGCAAGCGACTTCGCTAAGCTGATGGGGAATATAAAGGAACCCAAACGAAACAAAATGAGTGAACCGCCGGTCAATCGCCCCATCAGCTTGGGCAACAGTCGTAAAAAGCGTTATGAATCGCTGGTAGACAGGTTCTATCAGGACGTCTTTCGTTACGCCTATTGGCTGACACGCAATCCCAGCGTTGCCGAAGATCTGGTTCAGGAAACCTTTTTGCGCGCATGGCGTTCGTTTGACAGTTTGCAAAGTGACGATGCCGCAAAGGCCTGGCTGTTCACGATTCTGCGCCGCGAAAATGCCCGCATGTATGAACGCTATCGACCAGAGCTGGTCGACATAGACGACGTATCGATTCAGGAAGATGACCGCAACGAGCCTGATCAACGTCAGAAAATGACAGAGTTGCACAATGCCATCATGCAACTGGAGAAGGAATACCGGGATCCCTTGTTGCTTCAGGTTGTGGGTGGATTCAGTGGGAAAGAAATTGCCGGGATACTCGATCTTAATAACAACACCGTGATGACGCGACTGTTCAGAGCCCGAAGCAAACTGCGAGACATAATGGATCCGGGTGCCGCCCGCGATGAGACCGGAGACGAAGCGCATGAAGAACTGTGTTAACAAACAGCGAGAACACAATAAGTGAACAAAGTGACATTTAAACCAGAGGTCAATATCCATGGATGACCTGGAGTTTCATACACGCGCTCACAGCAATCCCTTTGATGAAGAATCCGACTTTCTGCATGCAGTAAGCGGCAGAGAAGATCGCCGACGCCTGCTCGATGAATTGCAGCAACTCGATCACAGCATTCGTCTGGTAACACAGCAAATCGAAGTACCCAACAAACTCCGCCAAAAACTGGCCGCACCTGACAATCGCTCATGGCTGGGCCGCCGTGCTTTTGCATTTGCTGCCAGTCTGGTGCTTGCCGCAGGGTTTGTGTTCAGCACCATGCAATACCGGCCAAGTGCTTCGGAACTGGCATTACATGACGCCATGCTGGAGCATGTTTATGCCGAAGCTCCTCGCTACGAGCAAATCACAGTGCCGATTTCCTGGCTGGAGGTTGAGACAGTGTTGGCTGATGCGGGGGTAAGCCTTCACCAGCCCGAGGGCGAGGAAACCTTGATCATTACCTTTGCCAAGGTGTGCGGCCTAGGTGGCACCCTGCGCGGCGCACATCTGGTTACCATGGGCAAAAACGGACCGGTGTCTGTCATTCTGGTGCGCTCGACACCCATCGGACGCAACCTGGATGTCAAAGACCCCCGTTTTCAGGGTCGCATTGTGCCGTCAAATGACGGCAACATGGCGGTGATTGGTGAAAAGGCTGAAGAGCTGCAAAGACTGGAACAGATAATTTCCAGCAACGTCGAATGGTCGATCTGACACGCAATAATTGATGGATGCGGCTCAGAACAGCGCCGCATCCATCGCCATCACCACGTCACTGCCCGCGCGAATTTCCTCTGCCACTGACTTGTAACGTGGCATCAATTTATCCAGGTAAAAACAACCCACATGTATTTTTGCCTGGTAGAAATCCGCGTCCGATGAGGGGTTTTCATCCAGCGCCCGGGTGGCCACACTGACCATGCGCGCCCACATGAAGCCATATAAAATCAAGGTCATAAGATCAAGATAAGCAACTGACGCAGCGCCTACCTCATTCGGGTTGCTGCCACTGGCTTCGCGTACGGTAGCAGTGGTATCCAGAAGCGTTTGCAGGGCTGAATTCAGAACTGAAACAAATCCGGCAACCTTGCCATTTTTTTCCTGTGCAATAAACGCGCGAATATCCTCAACCAACACGTCCAACATTCCCTCGCGATCAAATACAACTTTGCGGCCCATCAAGTCCAGGGATTGTATGCCGTTTGTACCTTCGTAAATCTGCGCAATACGGGCATCACGAACATGCTGTTCCTGCCCCCATTCGCGCACGTAACCATGACCGCCCAACACCTGCTGCCCAAGGACACAAGCCTCGAATCCACGATCAGTGAAAGCAGCCTTGGCAATCGGCGTCAGCAACGCAACCAGTTTGGTGGCACGCGCGCGAACCTGCTCATCCGGATGAAAGTACACCATGTCCAATTGGGCACCCACGTAGGCCGCCAGCGCACGTGCAGCCTCAGTGTTAGCCCGCATGGTCAGCAGCATGCGTCTGACATCAGCATGAACAAGCAGCGAATCTGCAGGCTTCTCCGGTGTGACAGGACCGGTAGCTGCTCGCCCCTGCAGGCGATCTCGCGCATACGATGCAGCGGTCTGATAAGACGCATCGCCCAACCCCAAGCCCTGTAGCCCGATGGTGAGCCGCTCATAATTCATCATGGTGAACATACACGCGAGCCCTTTGTTCAGCTCGCCGACCAGGAATCCTTTGGCACCATCAAAGTTCATCACGCAGGTTGACGAACCTTTCATCCCCATCTTGTGCTCAATAGAACCACAATTGACGGCGTTTCGCTCACCCGGCCCACCCTGGGCGTCAGGCATGTATTTGGGTACCAGAAACAAGGATATTCCGCGCGCACCCGCAGGCGCATCCGGCAATTTGGCCAGCACCAGATGGATGATGTTTTCGGTCAAATCATGCTCACCGCCGGTGATAAAAATTTTGGTACCGGAAAGCTCATAACTGCCATCCGCCTGAGGAACCGCTTTGGTCTTGATCATGCCCAGATCAGTGCCGGCATGCGCCTCGGTCAGGCACATGGTGGCACTCCAGGTGCCTTCGTATAATTTCGGCAAATAAGCTTGTTTGAGCTCAGCACTGGCGTGTCGCGCGATGGCAAGCGACGCACCCGCACTCAAGACAGCGTACAGCGCCAGCGAGCTGTTGGCAGCCATCATCATCTCTTCAAAACACACTGCCAGTGTTTTGGGCATCCCCTGACCGCCATATTCCGGATCACCCGCCAGACCTATCCATCCGCCTTGCGCAAACGTGTCATAAGCCTGTTTGAATCCGGTGGGTGTGGTGACAACGCCCGCATCAAACTGACAACCTTGCTCATCACCTTGGCGATTAAGAGGGGCCAACAACTGCTCTGCGACTTTGCCTGCCTCGTCCAGCACGGAATCGATCAGATCGGCAGTCACTTCACTGGTGCCAGGCATCTGCGCCAGCAAGTGTTCAGCCTGCAACACTTCGTGCAGGATAAATTTCATATCTCGGACGGGGGCTTTGTAATCAGGCACAGTAAAACTCCGGCTGGATAACAGCAATCAAGTGGCAAAAACGGCATGTCGCGCTGCCATGGTTTGCGATTTAGCGCGTTGTACATTTCGGATTGCGCATAAAGTAGCTTCAGTTGACGTTAACGTCAACGTCAACCATAGAACAAGCCGATGCTTATACGCACTGTCAGGCCGGGTGGCTCATTGACTGTTGAGCAGTAGGTTGAAATCCAGCAAGTCGCTGAAGGTGTCTGGCGTTGCTCCGGGTAACCATGGGAACTCACCCAGACACGGGGCCGGCATCAAACTGACCAGGCTGGCTACGTTTTCTGCAGCCAGAGGCATATCTGACGACAAGTGATTGGCAACCCAGCCGACCAGTTTGAGCCCGTCTGACTGGATGGCTTCCGCTGTCAACAATGCATGATTGATGCATCCCAGCCGGATACCTACAACCAGGATCACCGGCAACTGCAGTATGCGTGGCAGGTCCGACAGGAATTCGCTGCGGTTCAGTGGGACTCGCCAACCACCAGCCCCCTCAATCACCGTCACGTCGGCACGTTCTGAAAAAACAGCTTGAGCGAATCCTGTCAGCCTTTGTACAGATACTTTTCGACCTTCAAGGCCAGCGGCCAGATGCGGCGCCACGGCAGCACGCAGGGCTACCGGGTTGATCTGTTCGTAACTCAGCGCCACACTGCAGTAGCGCTGCAGTAGGAGCGCATCGTCATTGCGCAATTCTCCCTCGATCAGTTCACACCCGGATGCCACGGGTTTCATAGCAGTTGTACGTTTACCGAGACGTGTGGCCGCCGCCAGTAAGGACGCGGACACCAGCGATTTGCCTACACCGGTATCAGTGCCGGTCACAAAGCAGGCAAAGCGCTTTTGCGTCTGCGGTAACCGCGACTCAGTTGCTATATCGACATCAGTCAATGACATTGGGATCCCCCATTTCTGAACGTGAGAACGTGTGTGCCAATTCTGCCATTGCATCCAGCAAACACTGCAACTGCACATCAGTATGCACGGCTGATAATGTAATTCTGAGCCGTGCACTGCCTGCCGGGACAGTTGGCGGTCGAATGGCAGACACCTGTAGTCCACGAGACAACAGAAATTGACTGGCTGCCAGCGCCCGATCAACGTCGCCCAGCATCAGTGCCTGCACAGGCGTGTTTGATGGCAGCAAAGGGAGTTTAAGCGCTGCCATGCCCGATCGAAACGTATTGATCAGCATCTGTAGTCGCTGTCGACGCCACGGCTCAGCGGTGATTATTTTCAGGCTTGCCAAGGTGGCCTGCGCCAAGGCTGGTGGCATGGCCGTGGTGAAGGTATAGGTTCTGGCAAATTGTTCAAGGTAGTCAATCAGCCCCTCATCGCCAGCAACAAAGGCACCGGCTGTGCCAAACGCTTTGCCAAACGTACCAATCAAGACAGGTATATCACTCTGGTTGATTAGAGTGTCATCGTTGTCGCTGGCGATCACACCTTGTCCACCCAGACCGAGACAACCCATGCCATGCGCATCATCCACCATCAGACCGGCACCATACTGACGCGCCAGCGCAATCATGCCTGACAACGGTGCCACGTCGCCATCCATACTAAAAACACCATCAGTGACTATCAATGTCGGCGCCGAGTGTGCGTCTCTCAAAGCTTGTTCGAGCGCCGACAGATTGGCATGTGTGTAGCGGCGTGAGGTGGCACGGCTCAGCCAACCGCCATCCAACAAGGACGCATGATTCAGCTCATCCTGCAGCACAAGTGATTGTGCGTTGGTCAGTGCATTAATCACTCCGAGGTTGGCCATGTATCCCGTAGAAAACAACAATGCACGATCACGCCCCGTAAACGCAGCAAGCGCTTCTTCAAGCTGATCGTGAATGCGGCAATGTCCCGTTACCATATGGGATGCGCCGCTGCCCACGCCATATTCGCGTGCTCCCTCAATAAACGCGGCCAACACATCCGGGTGATTGGATAAACCCAGATAGTCGTTTGTACAAAACGAAATCAAACTGCGGTCGTTCAAAAACATGGCAGGTTGACAAGGGCCTTGCCGCACTTGCCGCTGGCGTATCAAGCCCAGCGTGCGCCGCGACTCTAGCGCTGGTTGCAAGGCAGAGCGCCAGCGCGGGATGTCCTTACCATTTGCTATCACAGGGACGGCTCAGGAAGCGGCGTAGTAAAGCGGGTGATTGGCCTGAGCATGCTGAATCACATGCGACTGCGTCGACGCGCCTTCAGCCTGCAAGCCCAATCGTCTGAACATGGCAAGATCCTGGCTCTCTTCCGGCAGTGGAGTTGTTAGCAGTTTTTCGCCGTAAAAGATTGAATTTGCACCAGCAAAAAAGCATAGCGCCTGTGTCTGCTCGCTCATTTGTTGCCGACCTGCAGACAAGCGCACATAGGAGGCCGGCATGGTAATCCGGGCAACAGCAATTGTTCTAATGAAGTCAAAGGCATCCAGATCGTCAACATCCGCCAGCGGAGTCCCTTTGACTTTGACCAGATTGTTAATGGGCACACTGTCAGGATGTGCGGGCATGTTGGCCAACTGTTGCAGCAACCCTACGCGATCTGCGGCAGTTTCACCCATGCCAACAATTCCGCCACTGCACACTTTCATCCCGGCATCGCGCACATAGGTGAGTGTGTCCAGACGCCCTTGATACGTGCGAGTGCTGATAATTTCAGCGTAATACTCGGGAGATGTATCCAGATTATGGTTGTAATAATCCAGACCCGCGTGCGCAAGAGCATCGGCCTGTTCAGGGGTGAGAGCGCCCAGCGTCATGCAGGTTTCCATGCCAAGATCACGCACCTGCCGCACCATTTCCAGCACTACCGGAAAATCCTTGTCAGATGGATTTTTCCATGCCGCGCCCATACAGAAACGCGAAGCACCGCTATCGCGGGCTGCTTTGGCCTGTGCGACCACTTTCTCGACCTCCAGCAGTTTTTCCTTTTTTAGCCCGGTGTTGTAGTGACCACTTTGAGGACAGTATTTGCAATCCTCAGGGCACGCGCCGGTTTTAATTGAGAGCAGCGTACTCATTTGAATACGGTTTGGATCAAAAAACTGGCGATGAATGGTTTGTGCCTGAAACAGTAGATCCATGAGTGGCAACTCAAACAGCGCCTGAATTTCGTTTCGTGTCCAATTATTGCGAATCACTGACATCAGTTTTATTCCTGTGACAATCGAGCATTGCCAGCGGTGCAATTACCCGGCATGCAGCGAAGTGAAGGTCTATAGTGGGTTTAAAGTGATCGCCATTTTATAAGTCAGCCGAGACTTGTCAACCTGATAAAAAATAAAGATTTACAAATGATCAATATTTATACAACATGGCGCCGCGCATTTAAACGAACTCTGACGCAGATAACCGCGACCTTGACCCCGACGCAACATTGCCTGTGCTGCCAAATGCCTACTCGCAGCCAACTGGCTTTGTGTGAAGCCTGTGAGGCAGAACTGCCCTGGCAGCCACCTTCCTGCAGTCGCTGTGGTATCTGGGAGTCTGAGTCTGCGTCATTTTCACGACCGAACCCGCTGGATGACAACGGGTATGTGTGTATGAGCTGTCAACGGTACGCGCCCGCGTTTGACCGCTGCCTGTCTGTCTTTGCTTATGAGGCCCCAGTTTCATCGATGATAAATACGTTCAAAGAACACGCCGGTTTTAATGAAGCGCGTTACCTAGGTTATCACTTGCAGGCAGGTTTCAGGCAGTTTTATCTGGAGCAGGCGACCTCGATGCCAAACTACCTGTTGCCGGTTCCTTTACATGCCAGCCGTTTACGCAAACGCGGCTTTAATCAGTCCGCTTTGCTGGCCAACTCGATTTCCAGACGCTGCCAGATTCCGGTCCTGCAACACGTCTGTCAGCGTCATGCGAGCCTGCATTCCCAACGTGGCCTGAACGCCAATGAGCGACGCAACAACATGCGCACAGTATTTGATGCCGGCAAACAGATGCCTCTGGTATCCGGGCAGCATGTGGCAATCATCGACGACGTTGTTACCACCACCGCGACCGTCAATGCCATGTCCGAAGTTCTGCGCGCGCGAGGCGTTGCAAAAATCGACATCTGGTCGGTCGCCCGCGCCAACCGATAAGCCCAATGTGACTGACACCATGAAAACAGATACTGAGATAAACACACTGCTTCAGTTTGATCACGCACATCTCATCCACCCCTACACATCCATGACCGATCCACTGTCAGTTTGTTTGGTTGAGCGCGCAGAAGGCTGTGAGCTGGAACTTGCTGACGGCAGACGCCTGGTTGATGGGATGAGTTCCTGGTGGGCAGCGGTGCATGGTTATAATCATCCGACACTCAATGCCGCTATCAACACCCAATTGAGTAAAATGGCACACGTCATGTTTGGCGGGCTCACCCACGAACCCGCAATCACGCTGGCGAAGCAACTGCTCACGCTCACGCCACCTGCATTGACCAAAGTATTTTTCTGCGATTCAGGTTCAGTTGCTGTGGAAGCAGCCATCAAAATGGCTGTTCAATACTGGGCCGCTCAAGCGCGCACCGAGAAGTGCCGCTTACTGAGTTTTCGGCGCGCATATCACGGCGACACGTTTGCTGCGATGTCAGTGTGTGACCCGGTGACTGGCATGCATACTTTGTTTGAACGGGTGTTAAATCGGCAGTTGTTTGCAAACGCGCCACAAACTGCATTCAGGGATGCCTGGAACAGCAATGACATCGCCAGTGTGCAAGCCTTGCTGGCCGCTCATCATCACGAACTAGCCGCCGTGATTATTGAACCCATTGTGCAGGGCGCCGGCGGTATGTTTTTTTATTCCCCGCAATTCTTGCGGGAGTTGCGTCAACTCTGTGACCAATACAAGGTATTGCTGATTGCAGATGAAATTGCGACCGGATTTGGACGCACCGGAAAAATGTTTGCTTGTGAGCATGCCGATATTGCTCCGGATATTCTGTGCCTGGGCAAAGCGCTGACGGGTGGGTATATGACGCTCGCGGCTACATTGACCACCACGCAGCTTGCCGAAACAATTTCGTCCAAGGGCGACGCTTTTATGCACGGCCCTACCTTTATGGCCAATCCGCTGGCTTGTGCCGTGGCAGCGGCCAGTCTGACATTGCTTATCAACAGCCCTTGGCAGCAGCGTGTGCTTGCTATAGAACAACAAATGACGCGGGAGCTTGAGCCATGCCGCAATTCCGCTGCCGTCGCGGAAGTCAGAGTGTTGGGTGCGATTGGCGTAGTTGAACTGAAAAAACCTGTGGATATGCGCACCTTACAACCACGATTGGTGGAATTGGGTGTCTGGATCAGGCCTTTTGGGCGTCTGATATATTTAATGCCGCCCTTTGTGATTTCACGTGGACAGCTCTCAGTGCTCACCGTAGCCGTGAATACAGTTGTAAGTGAAATATCAGCACTGGGTTGATTGTTTCAGAACTGGTACTTGATCGTACCGTAGGCAACGCTGCCAGCAGGCTCACGCGCAGTAACCTGACGAGACACTGCTGGCGTCTGCAAGCGGCTGTCCAGCATATTTCTGACACCCAGAGAGATTGACGCGTTACCCTGCCGTCCCGTTCTGACGTTGTAACCATAACTCAGATCAAGCGTTGTGATCTGACCAACCAGCTCGTTGAGATCGTCAACATTCAAATTATCCAGGCTCAACAAACCGAGCTGGTCGAGTGCATCTGAATAACTGGTTACAGCCGTGGCCGTGTGATTTCCAATCTGCCAGCTAAGCGTCAAACTGCTCTGACGCTCCGGCATCAGCGTTATCGCTGAACCTACAGTTTCAGCGCGCGCCCCCAAGAGACTGTTGTCACGCACAACCGCGGAGCTGGCGGTATTGTATAAATAACTGGTATTGGTGCTGAGCACAAACTGTCCAAACCGCGGAGATTCCCAGACATAGGACGAACTCAGGTCTAAACCCTGTTTACCAGGAATGGCATTAAATCCACGACTCATCAGCACGGGTTCCAGGCTGATATCCAACACCCTGAGCGAATCCTCACTGGCTTGCAGCGCGGGGAATGCTTCCAATCGCAACGCAGGGCTTAAGGCAACTGGCGTTTCTGGCGCCGGGCGAACAAACTGCATCACAGCAGAGACGGCGGCACCTGCAAAACTGCGTTCCACAACTTGCGGCGTTGCATTGTCTGCCAAGGCCGCAGGGTTTTCGTCAGCAAATACAGAAAAAGGCACAGCAAAAACAGACGCTGCAAGCAGCAACTGTTGGCCGAGCGTATATCTTATTGTGTTTGATGCCATGAAAACGCTGCTGTCGTGAATAGTTTGTATCTGGACACTTTGTATCCGGGCTTTCTGTCTCTGGACTTTCTGTCTCTGGACTGAGGAGTATACATGCTTCAAGCACGCGTTCAAGCACCCTGGCGCAGGATTCTGACAAGTTCCTTGACTGATTGCCGCTCTCCCGGAAAACAAAAATCCGGCCATATCTGGAGCAAGGGCTCAAGTACAAACAAACGCTGCGTCGCGCGCGGATGCGGCAAGGTCAATTGTGCTGATTCAATCTGGTAATCGCCAAAGCTGATAATATCCAGATCAACAACCCGCGCTTCATTGCGAACGCCATGTCGTTGCCGCCCGAATCGGGTTTCAATCGCCTGCAGTTCAGCGAGCAACTGAAGCGGCGTTACGCTCACATCAGGGCATATAACTGCGACGGCATTGGCAAATGGAGGGCTACCCGGGGGGCAATCCACCGGATCGGTCATGATGATGTCCGACATCAGCACAGGCAGCGATGACAATAACTGCAGAGCCGGCAGCACCGCCATCAAATTGTCTTCAGGACGGCACGCTATGCCTGCTTGGAGGGCAGGCAAATTTGAACCCAGCGCAATCACCGCTTTGGGCACATCCCTCGATTGAGGGCGGTGCCTGTAAAGATCAGCGATGGTATTCAGCTGAAAACTCATGCACTGCATCCACAAAAGCACTGACATTGGCCGGATCAACATCAGGCGTTATTCCATGCCCAAGATTGAACACATGGCCATTGCCGTGGCCAAACGATGCCAGAATTCGACGCACTTCGGCCCGGATACTGTCGGGCGTTGAATACAGAATGGAAGGATCCATATTGCCTTGCAGTGACACTTTATTGCCAATCAACGCGCGCGCGCGCCCAATTTCAATGGTCCAATCCAGTCCCACGCAGTCACAGCCACTGTCAGCAATATCATCCAGCCACAGCCCACCATTTTTGGTGAACAAAATGACTGGCACCTTGCGACCTTCTGATTCACGTGTCAGGCCTGCCACAATTTTTTTCATGTAGGCCAGGGAGAATTCGCGGTAAGCCTGTGTGGTAAGAATGCCACCCCAGGTATCAAAAATCTGCACTGCCTGTGCACCGGCTGCAATCTGGGCGTTAAGGTACAAAGTCACTGACTGCGCCAGCTTGTCTAACAGCAGATGCATTTGTTCGGGCTGGTTGTACATAAATGCTTTGGCGTGCCGGAAATCCTTGCTGCCACTGCCTTCTATCATATAGGTCGCCAATGTCCAGGGGCTTCCGGAAAAACCTATCAAGGGCACTGATCCGTTCAGTTCGCGTCGAATCAGCGAGACTGCGTCGGTGACATAACTCAGATCGCGGGCCACGTCTGGTATTGGCAATTGCGCAACATCTGCCGCCGTGCGAATGGTCTTGCGAAAGCGCGGGCCTTCTCCCTCTGAAAAATACAAACCCAGCCCCATTGCGTCCGGTATAGTCAAAATATCCGAGAACAAGATGGCCGCATCCATGGCATACCGCCGCAATGGCTGTAAGGTCACTTCACAAGCGAGCTCGGGTGATTGACACAGGCTCATGAAATCACCGGCTTTTTGTCGGGTGGCGCGGTACTCGGGCAAATACCGGCCTGCCTGGCGCATCATCCATATTGGCGTCACATCAACCGGCTGCCCGGTTAATGCTCTGAGAAATCTGTCATTTTTTAGTGCGGCCACAGGCAGCTCCTTAACACGTGCGAAATAATCAAACAGTTTAAATTTAAAAACACAGGCTGTTGCCGGCACTCAGTGTCTGCTCAAGCAGCGCTGGCGGGATATCAGACTCGATAACGGCATGCCCAATACTCTTCATCAACACAAATCGGATTTTGCCGAACTGCACTTTTTTGTCCACAGACATCAGTTCAATAAACTGCTGGGGCGTCATCATGGCTGGGGGTGCAACGGGCAATCCGGTTCGCTCAATCAGGGCACGCGCTCGCACTGCATCGGCAGAACTCAGCCAGCCCAGGCGACAGGATAAATCTGCTGCCATCACCATACCTGCGGCGACGGCTTCCCCATGTAACCAGGTCCCATAACCCATGGCCGCTTCAATGGCATGACCAAAGGTATGACCGAGATTCAACAAGGCGCGCAAACCACCCTCCTTTTCATCTGCAGCAACAATGCGCGCTTTTTCTTCGCAGCAAATTCTGACTGCATAGGCCATTTTCTCGGCATCACGCGCCAGCAAGGCATCCATATTCGTTTCTAGCCATTCAAAAAACGCTGCGTTACCCAACAAGCCGTATTTGATCACTTCAGCTAAACCTGCCTGCAGTTCTCTTAACGGCAAGGTGGACAAAACATCTATATCGGCCAACACACACTGTGGCTGATAAAACGCACCAATCATGTTTTTGCCCAGCGCATGATTCACCCCAGTTTTGCCACCCACAGAGGAATCTACCTGCGATAACAAGGTGGTAGGAATCTGGATAAAGTTGACGCCTCGCTGATAAACAGCTGCTGCAAATCCGGCCATATCACCCGTGACACCGCCACCCAGGGCAATCACTGTTGTGCCACGCTCATGTCGATTACATAACAACTGATCAAAGATCAGATTCAGCGTCTCGAGCGTTTTGGTGTGCTCACCATCAGGCAACACAATCACGTCGCATTGTTTGCCTGTCAGAGTTGATTGAAGCTTTTCAAGATACAGGGGAGCAACCACGTCATTGCTGACAATCAGCACCTGCTGGCCGCTGATATGGGGGAGCAACAGATTCGCGTGCGTCAACACACCCGATCCGATATAGATAGGGTAACTACGATCCCCGAGTTCAACTGTCAGCGTTTGCATGGTGTCCGGTTCCGGTCAGTAGACTGTTTCAGCTTTCAGCGCCGGCCTCTGGCTTGACAGTCAGGTGCTGAAGAATCTCATTGGCCACAGCGCGAGGGCCGCGGCGGCTGGTGTCTATTGTGATATGGGCTGTTTCGATATAAAACGGCTCTCTGATTTTCATCAATTCGCGAATTCTGGCTTGGGGATCAGCGGTTTGCAGCAGCGGACGATTGCGATCTTTACTGGTGCGCTCAAATTGCTGCGCCAAGGACGCTTTTAAGTACACGACCGTGCCACGCTCATGCAGATTATGTCGACTTAAAGCGGATAAAATGGCGCCGCCGCCTGTCGCCATCACGATGCCCTCGCGTTGGCTTAGCGCATCAACCATGCGCTCTTCGCGCACGCGAAATCCGGCTTCGCCTTCTACGTCAAAAATCCAAGGGATATCCGCACCTGTCAGCGCTTCGATTTCACGATCTGAGTCGTAAAATGGCTTGCCCAAGGCCGCCGCAAGCATGCGCCCAATGGTACTTTTACCAACCCCCATGGGGCCGATCAGAAATACATTGTTGTGCGTAGCCATGACTAAAACCGCCGTCGCCCTGAGCGGGCCTGTTCAAATTCAAGCGCGCAATCTAACCTGTATAGGCTCAAAAACTCAAGTTAAACCCTCAGTCCCGCTGCGCTCGGACCCCGGCTAAGGCAGCACGAACTCGTCCTGCACAAGCACCTCGCTCACAATTTCAGGCGTAATAAAAATCAGCAATTCTGTACGATGTTGAGTACTGGTTTGGCGACGGAACAAGCCGCCCAGCAAGGGGAGCCGTCCCAGCCCGGGGGTGACAGCCTCTGCCCGAGTGGATTCCTCACGAAAAATTCCACCCAACACCAGTGTCTCACCATTATTGACCAACACACTGGTGTTGATGGTATTGGTGTTGATTGCCGGCACCTCGCCACTCCCGGATGCTACCGAGTCCTGACGTATGTTCAATCGCATGATGATACGCCCATCTGGCGTAATCAGAGGCGTTACATCCAGTGCCAGCACGGCATCAACAAACTCTGTGGTGGAACCCCCAGCCGTACCTCCTGCCTGCGCTTGATAAGGAATGCGCACACCTGACTGAATCAGCGCGGCCATATTATCCTGCGTTGTAACCCGAGGGCGGGCGATCAATTCTGCTTCGCCAGCCCGTTCCAGCGCGGCAATTTCTAGGTCAAGCACACGACGATCTCTGACCCCAACAACCCGGGCAATTGACGCTAATTGATGATCGGCAGACAAACTTAAAAGATCTGAAACCGGCAGGTCGGCCGACACGGGCGGCATTGTCGACGCAGTAACTCCCCAGCGCACACCGAGTTCGCGACCACTGTCTAATGTTGCACTGACAATGCGCGCCTCGATGCGCACCTGCTTGACGGGTACGTCTACCACCGTCAGCAGTTCTTCAACAGCGCGCAAACTGGCCAGAGTGTCTCTGACGATCAATGTATTGGTGCGCTGATCCACACGCACAGAACCGCGTTCAGACAACAAACCACCAACCGGGTGGGTGTCGCTACCCAGCAACAACTGCAACAAGGCCTGCCCGTCAGCATAATTAAGCTGCATAAACCGGGTCTCCAAGGTGTCCAGCAATTGCTCGCGACTTTTTAGCTCAGCATCTTGCCTCTCAAGATGCTCGGTGGCGGCCACCGCCAGCACACTGCCGCGCAATCGAAAGCCCAATTCGCGACCGAACAACACCATATCAAGCGCCTGCTCAACCGGTAATTGCTCAATATGAAGACTGACAGAACCTGTCAGCCCGTCTGCCAGTACCAGATTCAAGCCCACTTCGTCAGCGATTACCTGCAGAGCATCAGCAAGGGGCAGTTCCACAAAATTCATGGTGAGCAGTGTGTCTGAGGTATCAGCGGCACCTGGGGACACAGCAAACATAAAACACAACAACACCCCTGCAATACGGCTCTGTTGGTATCTAATTCGAGGTGACACGGTGCAGATGCCCATGCTCGTCTCCTCGCAGATACACAAGGTTTTTGCCATCCTTATCAAGAATAAACCCCTTATTGTATGCGCCCTTTTCTGTGTGCTGGACGGTAAGCTGATCGGCAAACGTCTGGTAATGCAGCAACCGCTGCTCATCAATGTGCGTCCCGGTTGCAACAACCATGCTCATTGCCAACTCGTATTTTTGGGAATCGGCTATGCGCTGCAAATCAAAATCGAGCATTTCCACATCAGGCACTTCCCGGATCAAATCAGACCAGAAGCTGGCGAGTGTGCGCAGCGATACCTGCGCACGCAGCTCAAGTGAGAGCCTGCCGCCGATATCCGTCATATCCTTCACATCCGGGCGCACGTGCAGCAAACGGACTTGTGTTGATCGGGCAAGCACCCGCAACAGATCAAGCAAATAACTCAACTCAGGCTTGTCACTGTTGTTTTCGGCAATCACATCAGAATAAAAAGCGGACTGCTGCAGCATAAGACTCTTCGCCAACAGCATCTGATTTTCGCTTTGAATACTGAGAAGTGTCTCATGAGACTCAAGGTAGATAGCGTGTTCGGCAACTCTTGCACTGACAGCCAGCCAATACCAGAGTGCCAACAGAAACAAGACGTTGATGATTGCGAAAACCACAAGCAGCGCTGCACGCTGCACGGCGCTCCATTGACCAATCGCAGACACATCAAACCCATAGCGGAAATTGCTTGTGGTCACACGGCTCAACAAACTACTAATGTCGATGAACTGCATTAGCTGTCACCTCTTCCCCTGGAAATGTCTTCAGGCTCTGTAGAAATGACAAACTGATATTTTCCGTTGGCTGCCAGCTCGATCTGCCGGTTTTGCTGTTGTGCCGCAAAGGTATTTTTAAGATCTCTGATCGCAGCCGCATCATTGGCTTCTCCAAAAAACTGCAGTCGATTGTCAGTCCAGGCTACCTGTCTGACATGCACTGTTGTTCCAAGGCTTCCTAAATCCCGCATCATTTTTTGCCAATCTGCATTCTGTTGCCAGCGCGTCAGCGTCTCTTGCAGCACCGCAGTTTTCGCGAACTGGACCTCGTACTGCTGCTGCAAAAACTGCCGATCAAATTCGGCATTGATCACCTCGCTTTGTATCGCTGCCAGACGCTGTTGTGCATACTGATCGCGTGCATTGTGTGCCCTGACCAGCAATATCCCGACACCAAGCTGACACACAAAAATGCAGACCAGAATCTGCAAGATCTGGCGCTTACGTTTTTTATAGAGTGACTGCCGCCATGGCAATAAATTGATCACCATTGTCGTGACTCCTGCATGGCGAGCGCGATGGCTGGCGCCATTTCTGCGCTAACGGTCTGTGACAATTCTGTGCCGGGATCATCTATTGGCCAATCATTGAGCGGGTTTAAAATATACGCGTCGCACCCGCAATACTGTTTGACCAAGTCACCAAGGCCAGCCGTGCCAGATCTGCCGCCATAAACAAAAACACGCGATGGCTGTACCAGCATTTCAGACAGCCGATACTGCTGCAGCGCCCTGCGCAACGTGAGCAGAAACTCCGGTGCACCCAGACATGCCAACTCATTATTCCCGAATGAGTGGCTGCGTATGTATCCCGGCACCCCGCCGCACAGCGCGTACAAACGTATCCCGCTGAAGCCGGCATCAATGTATAAAAACTGGGCAGTGCTCCGCTCAGCACAATCACCAAAGCGATCAAGCACCAGCACATCCACAGCAATCTGTGCGGGGGCAACGCCGGCACTGGCTAGGGTATCAAGCACAGATTGTATGACGATGGCGGAGCTGGCTGCGGCCAGCCAGGCTTGAGTGTTTGTCGACTCGCTGCCCAGGCGCGATGTAGGGTCTGGAATCACGTCGTAGTCAATAAACAGCCCCGGGTGCTCATCCGGTGGAAAGTCCTTTTCAATCTCCATTCTGACGGCCAGATCGATCTGGTCCGCACTCAACAGACGCGGCAACAAGAGTCTGCGCAGCATCACATTTGCACAGGGTACGGTCACCAGGATTGTCGGTTTGCGTTTGGATAAGAACTCCGGCACGGTTTTCAGCAGCATCGCCAATGTCCCGGCGGCATTGCCTGCAGAAGGTCTGTTTATACTGGCATGCAGCGTCCACCGATCACGCCGTCTGCTCATTACTACCAGCTTGATTGCACAGCTGCCTATGTCTATTGCAATAACAGGCTTCCAGCCATTGAGCATTTACATGTCCTTCCCTGGTCATGTCAGGCGCATCGTTTACAACTCATCAGTTTTTTAGCCGAAACCCGTGTTGTCTGCCAGAATTTTTACTGGGGCATTCCCTCAAAATGAGGGGTATAATCACCCACTATGAAAAGAGTCGCCATTTTTGGCGGTCTATTGGTCCAATTCGGTCGTCATACCACCAGGTCGTCAATGCGGGACTGCTACTCATGATGAAACTCATCAAACTCCTGTTTTGGTTCGGCATTTTTTGCCTGAGCGGGATATTGATGGTGGCATCCGCCGCCTATTTGTATTTGTCGCCTCAGCTACCCTCTGCTGAAACCTATCGGCAAGTGCAGCTGGAAACACCTCTACGTATTGTGACCGCAGATTTTAAACTGATTGAAGAAATCGGCGTGCGGCGCGACCCAATCACTTATGAAGAAATCCCGCCCATGATGATCAACGCGGTGATCGCTAGCGAGGATGCGCGTTTTTATTCGCATCCCGGTGTTGATTTTCGTGGCCTGGTGCGCGGCTTTTATGGCTTTGTGCGCGGCGTCAATCTAGGTGGCGGCAGCACCATTACCATGCAGCTCGCCAACAACATCTCGTTTGACAGCGACAGCGTCTATGCTCGCAAGCTCAAAGAAATTCCGTTTGCCCTGAGGCTACAGCAAGAGTTAACCAAAGAAGAAATTCTGACTCTGTACCTGAACCTGGTTTTTTTTGGTCAAGGCGCTGAGGGCATCAGCTCTGCCGCCGCCGTTTATTATGGCAAAACGGTCAATCAGATGACGATTGGCGAGATGGCAACCATGGTTTCACTGTTGCCTTGCCCATCAGTCTGCAATCCGATTACTGACCCAGAACGTTCCAGAGTCCGCCGCGATGTTGTGATCAACAAGATGTTGGCGCAAGGCATGATTACCCGCGAACAACATGCCCAAAGTCTGGCAGAACCGGTCAATGCCCGACGGCACATGCGCACCATTGAAGTTAATGCCCCCTATGTTGCGGAGATGGTGCGACAACAATTGTATGCCGAGTACGGCGAAGACATTTATCGTCTGGGCATAGAAGTGGTGACCTCCATTCAGAGCGACATGCAGAATGCTGCGACGGCAGCGCTGACCAATGGCCTTGAAAATTACTACGATCGACGTCACGGCTATCGAGGTCCCGAAGCCAGACTGTCGGCGACTGGCGATGATCAACACGAGCGCTGGATGAGCGAACTGGCCGTGCGGCCGGACTATGGCAACCATGTGCCTGGCATCGTGACCAATGTGCTTGATCGCTCGATCGGCGTCATGTTGCGAGATGGCTCAACCATCACCGTCAACTGGTCAGGACTCGAATGGGCACGGCCATTTATTACCCGGGATAACGCGTGGCCGATTCCATCTCAAGCGTCGGATGTTGCGCGAGTAGGCGATGTTGTGCGCTTGCGCCAAAACCCGGCGGGTCAATGGCAACTGGGCCAGGTGCCAGAACTGCAGGGCGCGATTGTCTCGGTGTCACCGGACAACGGCGACATCCTTGCGCTGGTTGGCGGTTATGATTTTCGATACAGCCAGGTAAACCGTGCCATCGCTTCGCGACCACCGGGTTCCGGGTTTAAGCCTTTCCTTTACGGCGCTGCGCTGGAAGCTGGCTATACCCCCGCATCTTTGATAAACGATGCGCCATTCTCGCGCGGTGATTATCGGCCACAGAACTACGAACGCAACTTTGTAGGGCCTATCACCCTGCGCAATGCCATCAAAGACTCCAGAAACGTACCGGCTGTGCGCCTGTTCGACCAGTTAGGCTGGGAAAAAGTATTTGATTTTGCGGGTCGCTTTGGATTCCGAACCGAGAACTTCCCGCGCAACGATTTGACCATTGCGCTGGGCAGCCAGGACGTACAACCTCTGGAAATGGCAACGGCCTACGCCATGATTGCCAACGGGGGTTACCGTTTACAGCCCACGTTGATCAAGAAAATTGAAACCTTGCAAGGTGTGGTGTTTGAAGCCCAGACGCCTGAAACCGAATCTGTTACCGATCCACGGGTCGCGTACATTCTGAATACCATGCTGCGCAGTGTTGTGGAGGCCGGTAGCGGCCGACGCGTGGCACGTGAGATTGATCGACGTGACCTGATGGGTAAAACCGGTACCACTAACGGTCCTGCGGAGCTGTGGTTTACAGGATTTAATCGCGATATCGCCACCAGCGTTTTTGTCGGGTTTGACACACCTGAGGCCTTGGGTGAATCCGAACAAGGCGCGACGGTCGCTGTACCTATCTGGATCGACTACATGAAAAAAGCGCTTGAAGGGCGCCCGGAAAATACCATGCATCGCCCGGATGGACTGGTTGACCGCTTGATCGATCGGGAAACCGGCGAAATCGCCAGGCCGGGACAGGCTGGCACCATGTTCGAAGTGTTTATGGCTGAATCGGCCCCGGCGGAAATGCGCAATCAACAGCAACCACGCACACCCAATCGTGACAACCAGAACACCCTGTCTACCGAAATCATATTCTGATCATCAAATTCCGCAGCCCCAAAAAAAAAGCCCCGACCAGCGGGGCTTTTTTTTGGGGCTTTCACACGAATCAAACTTACTTGATTGTGCGGTTGCCAAAGCGCTTGTTAAAACGGTCAATACGACCCGCGCTGTCAAGAATCTTCTGTTTGCCCGTGTAGAACGGGTGGCAGGCTGCGCACACGTCGATCAACATGTCATGGCCAAGCGTTGAACGAGTGTTAATCACATTGCCACAGCTGCAGGTAGCTTTGATCGCAACGTACTTTGGATGAATATCGGCTTTCATGGTATATCCTCGAAAATTACTGGTATCGCCACGCGCCAGCGACTACTTCCGGGCACGCACCATACCTGAGCAAGTACCACATCGCAGACAATCCCCAATTGGATTGACCATTAGTGGCTAGTGAAAAAAGGGCGCCATTGTAACAGACAATAGCGACTAAGCAAGAGCACTCAAACTGACTGAGCAGTCTGGGCACGGATTCTTTCATGGTTGAGCACAGTTTCGCGCATGATTTGCGCCAGAATGTCCGTTAACAGATCTGGGTTGAGCTCATGTGCCTCACATAAATTGCGGATACTGGCCAGTTTTTCTTCTTCACGCTTTGGATCTACCGAGTTCAGACCTGCACTTGCCTTGAGCTCCCCGACCTTTTGGGTCAACGCAAAACGGTTGGCCAACAGCAGGACCAGCGCATGGTCCAGACGGTCAATCTGCTGACGCAAAGAGAGTAGCTCATTCAAAGCAGCGGCCTGAGTATTATTGCTGTTCAAGATAGCTCCTGTTGTTAGCCTTGAGTTGCCCACCTCAAACGGGTGGCATTGTTGGCGTGAGTATAATGGAAGCCTGCCCCCGCTAAAACCAGTTATAATCGCCCGCTACAAAATGACACCCGGTCGGAACCGCACTCATTCATGCTCGCTGACCTGCGCCAGTTACCTTATGTCTGATTCCTCACTCATCGAGCTGCCATGCCCCGTTATAGCCCGGGTCGCGGTACCAACACCCCTGCGCCGCAGCTTTGACTACCTGCTGCCATCAAGCTTGCTGCTCGACTATCCAGCGCTCAAACCTGGCATCAGGGTGTTGGTTCCCTTTGGAAATCGCGAGTTGACCGCCGTGCTGCTTGAACTGGACTCAAGCTCATTGCTGGAGATCAACAAGCTCAAACCAGTTATACGCATCCTGGACAGCGAGCCTCTGATTCCCGCACACCTGCTGAGTCTCTGGTTGTGGGCAGCAAAATATTATCAGCACCCCATCGGCGATGCATTACACACCTTGATGCCAGCCGGCTTGCGTGGGACAGCCCCCGCCCAGCTCAAGATTCGGGCTATGGACAAGAAAAAGTCCGGCGCAGAACACGCATACCCTGCTGAACAAGAGCAGTTGCTCAACCCAGACCAAAAAACTGCCTGCGATCAGATCACTCAAGCGCTGGGACGTTATCAGGGATTTTTACTGGATGGCGTCACCGGTAGCGGAAAAACCGAAGTGTATCTGCAAGCCATCGCGCAAACGCGGACAGCAGGCAAACAGGCACTGGTGCTGGTCCCTGAAATCAGTCTGACACCACAGACGCTGGCGCGCTTCCAGCAACGCTTTGACGAGCCCATTGCCGTGCTGCACTCCGGTCTAACGACCAGACAGCGACTGAACGCCTGGCTGGCTGCATCATCTGGGCAGGCCGGCATCATTATCGGGACGCGATCGGCCGTGTTTACACCCATGGCGGCGCCCGGGCTGATCATTGTCGACGAAGAGCACGACAGCTCATTCAAACAACAAGATGGCTTTCGCTATTCGGCACGCGACCTCGCTGTCATGAGAGCATCGGCAGAACAGATTCCGATTGTGCTTGGATCGGCCACGCCCAGTCTTGAAAGCCTGCAAAACGCCGCATCAGGACGTTACACGCGCTTGCGACTGACAGAGCGCGCCGGCTCTGCCAACAAACCAAGGTTTGTGTTGATTGATACCCATGCCCAAGACATGAATCAGGGTTTTTCCGGCAAATTACTGGAACACATCCAACAGCATCTGAATGACGGCAATCAGGTACTGGTTTTTATCAATCGCAGGGGTTTTGCACCCGTCTTGCAATGCGGCGATTGTGGCTGGACTGCGGAATGCAAGTTCTGCGATGCACGCCTGACAATCCACAAAAGCCCGCCGCATTTGTGTTGCCACCATTGCGAGCGTCGCCACCCGGTATTTCGGCACTGCCCTGATTGTGGCGGAAAATCCATGCAAGCAGTGGGTGTCGGTACCGAGCGCAGTGAAGCCTTTTTGCAAAGCTGCTTCCCCACCACCGACGTAATCAGAATTGACCGGGACGTCACCCGCAAAAAGGATGAACTCGAGCGCCTGTTGGCCAAAGTGCAACAGGGGGAGCCCTGCATTCTGGTGGGCACTCAGATGCTGGCCAAGGGCCATCACTTTCCAAAGGTCACGCTGGTGGCCGTGCTGGAGGCAGACAGCGGGCTGTTCAGTGCCGATTTTCGTGGTCAGGAATTTATGGCACAACTGTTAACACAAGTAGCAGGGCGCGCGGGCCGGGCAGAACAACCCGGCGAAGTGCTGATCCAGACCCAGCACGCAACTCACCAAAGCCTGCACATATTAATCAACCAAGGCTACCATGCGTTGGCGGAGCAGTTGATGCAGGAACGCCAGCACACCAGCATGCCGCCGTTTACGCATCTGGCCTGCATCAGGGCCGACGCTATTAACAGTCAGGCTCCGCTTGAGTTTTTAATGAAAGCCCGCGCATTAACCGAACAAATTTGTGACAAGCAGCACCTGCAACAACGCATCATGATCAATGGCCCCTTACCTGCTCCGATGGAGAAACGCGCCAATCGTTTTCGCCAGCAGTTACTGGTCCGGGCGCATCATCGTCAGGACTTGCAACTTTTGCTCAGCACGCTGTCTTTACAACTGGAAGGCCTGAGCAGTCAGCGGCACGTACGCTGGTCGGTTGATGTTGATCCACAGGATATGATGTAAGGCGCTGATGCGTGTATTATCTGCAACCTTGAGTGACCAACAGCCACATTCAGGATATTCCGCTACATGGATCAGGATTTTGCAAAAAGACGTATCCGCACGCCGCTTGCCGAGCCTTCTGCCGTGCCACAACCGTCCAGCCTTGGCTTGTTGCTGACCGGACTGATCACAGGTATTGCCGTTGGCCTGTTTATTGGTTTACTGGTCTATCTGTCTGGTGCGCTGCCCCCCGCGCCCGGCCAGGCTGCTACCCCTGATAATCGTCAGATTGACACGCCAGAAATTACCGGCGCAGACAGCGCAGGCGGGATAACTCAGGAACAACAACGCGAAGCACAGCGACTGCAACTGGAGTTTTATCAGGAACTGCCTAACTACGAAGTGGTGGTGGATGTCACGCCAGTCAGTGGCTCAGTGCCCAGAACGCCACCGCCAGTTGCGTCAACTGCTGCAAGCATCAACGCCACCGCTGATCCCATTCAGGCACAAAGCGAGACCGCCGTGCTTGAAACCATAGATCCCGGCACGGATGCGCCAAGCCCGGCAACAGAACCCGTCGCCAGCGACGCGGTCGCCAGCAGCAACACACTTGATCCCGTCTCTGCCGCCCTGCTCGAAATCAGCAATCGTCCTGCCGCCGCGGGTGACGTTAACCAAGTGGTGGCACCAGTGCCCACGGCAGGCCCGTCATATATGTTGCAGGCTGGCGCTTTTCAGCAAAGAGAAACCGCCAATTCACAGCTCAGCAGGTTACTCGGGCTGGGGCTGAATGCGCGCATCCGGGAAGAAACATTGCCTGGTCGCACCTTATTTCTGGTGCAAGCCGGTCCTTACGCCTCGCGTGACGACATGATGCAGGCCGAGCGTGTGCTGCGCAGCAACAGCATCGACAGTATGAGAATTACGCTCAGCCAGCCTTGAACACCGGCTGGCTGACCCAATATTCCTGAAGCAAGACACACGGTTTATTCCATCCAAGGAGAAGCGCATTGGAGCAGTTTCGCGGTACCACCATCTTATCTGTGCGTCGCAACAATAAAATTGTTATTGGCGGCGACGGTCAGGTTTCTCAAGGCAATACAGTGCTTAAAGGCAATGCCCGCAAAGTCCGACGCCTGTATAAAGACCAGGTGCTGGCAGGATTTGCCGGTGGTACAGCCGACGCGTTTACCTTGTTTGAACGCTTTGAAGAGCAACTCGAAAAACATCAAGGCAAATTGGTGCGCTCAGCCGTATCGCTTGCAAAACTCTGGCGCACCGAACGCTCTCTGCGTCGGCTTGAAGCCTTGTTAGTGGTTGCCGACAAAGATGCCTCGCTCATCATCACCGGCAACGGTGACGTCATTGAACCTGAAGACGGCTTGATGGCCATTGGTTCTGGCGGCTCCTTTGCGCTGTCCGCGGCACGCGCTCTGTATTTTAATACCGAGATGGAAGCGCGCTCGATTGTCGAAAAAAGTCTGGGGATTGCCGCGGATATCTGCGTCTACACCAACCACCAGCATGTTATCGAAGAACTTGAATATTAATCAGTTGCAGCCCCACTTTTCAGGAAACACACGCATGACCATGATGACTCCCAGAGAGATCGCCTCTGAACTTGACCGACATATTGTGGGGCAAAAGGCTGCCAAACGCGCCGTTGCTATCGCACTGCGCAACCGCTGGCGACGTATGCAGCTTGGCGCCGACATTCGCCAGGAAATCACACCCAAAAATATCCTGATGATTGGCCCAACCGGGGTAGGTAAAACTGAAATAGCGCGACGTCTGGCTAAACTCGCCAACGCGCCGTTTATCAAAGTGGAAGCGACCAAATTCACCGAAGTGGGTTACGTGGGACGCGATGTGGAATCCATCATTCGTGACCTGGTCGAGATTGCGGTCAAAATGTTACGCGAAGAACAGATTCGCAAAGTTCAGCACCGGGCTGAAGAAGCGGCCGAAGATCGTGTGCTGGACGCATTGTTGCCACCACCGCCGCGCGTGCCCAATGCCGCAGCTGAGTTATCCGGTAATGATGCACAATCAGCCACTCGCCAGATGTTCCGCAAAAAATTGCGCGAAGGTAATCTGGATGACAAAGAAATCGAAATCAGTGTCAGTGAAGGCATGGGGGGTGTTGAGATCATGGCGCCTCCCGGCCTGGAAGAAATGACCAGCCAGCTCAAATCCATGTTTTCCTCCATGCAGCACGGAAAAAAAAGATCCCGGCGCATGCCGGTGAAAGCCGCCTTGCGATTGCTCAGAGAAGAGGAAGCTTCCAAACTGATCAACGAGGAAGAACTCAGGGCGCTTGCTGTTGAAGCCACAGAGCAGACCGGCATTGTGTTTATTGACGAAATTGACAAGGTTACCGAACGCGGTCAATCCGGTCACAGCGGCGTATCACGCGAAGGCGTGCAGCGCGACCTGCTACCTTTGATTGAAGGCTCAACGGTCACCACCAAATACGGCAGCGTAAAAACCGACCATATTCTGTTTATTGCCTCCGGTGCATTCCATCTGTCCAAACCTTCAGATCTGATTCCTGAGCTGCAAGGGCGCTTGCCGATCCGTGTTGAACTCGAAGCGTTGACGTCTGAAGACTTCGAGCGCATCCTCACCGAACCCAATGCCTCGTTGACCGAACAATACCGCGCACTGCTCAGTACCGAAAACATGCATATCCGTTTCACCACGGAAGGCATCAAGTCGCTGGCAAAAACCGCCTGGGAAGTGAATGAGCGCACCGAAAATATTGGTGCTCGCCGCCTGCACACCGTGATGGAACGCTTGCTGGAAGAAGTATCTTTTAGCGCATCCGATCTGGCGGTTGGTGATCAGAAAGAACTGGTCATTGATGCGGAGTATGTTGAGAAGCAACTTGGCGATCTGGCACGTAATGAAGATCTCAGCCGGTTCATCCTGTAATGAGTCCAAGCGAAATCGCCCGCTCGCCAAACGCACCACAACCGACAGGCATTCGCCTGCGACGCAAAAATGCCTTGCTGGAGTTAACTTATGCCGACGGCCAAGTTTTTGAGTTACCCGCAGAATTTTTGCGGGTTTATTCACCCTCTGCCGACGTAAAAGGTCATGGCAAAGGCCAGGAAGTCCTGCAGACTGGCAAACGCCAAGTGGGTTTGACCGGCCTTGAATCCATGGGCAACTATGCGATTCGCCTTGACTTTGATGATGGCCATAACTCAGGCATTTTCAGTTGGGACTATCTCTACCAGCTGGCTACGCAGCAACAGAGTCTGTGGCAGGATTATCTTGATAGACTGGCGACTGTCGGCAAAAGCCGTGATGCGTTGCCAGCCGGCATACAAGTCATTAACATTGTGGACCCTTCCCGCAGCACCTGACCTGCCGGGTTCCCTCTTTTCCAACATCAAGGCCGGATACTTCGGCAACACACGGCGGCGATATGAGCAACATTCCAGATTCCGGGCAGCAATCAGACAGTCACGGCGCCGAATCAACCACGCATTTTGGGTATGAACAGGTCAGCCCGGCGGAAAAAACACGCCGCGTAGGCCAGGTGTTTCATTCCGTTGCCAATCGATACGATGTGATGAACGACCTCATTTCAGTCGGCACGCACCGCATCATCAAGCGACTGACCGTTGAGTTGAGCGGCGTACGCCCCGGGCATACCGTATTGGACCTGGCGGGCGGTACCGGCGACTTCTCCATGCGCTTTGCTCCACTGGTTGGCGCAACTGGGCAAATTGTACTGGCTGATATCAACAATTCCATGCTCAAGGTGGGACGCGATCGGCTGATTGATAAAGGCATTACCGGCAATGTACAGATTGCCCAGGTCAATGCCGAAAGCCTGCCGTTTGCGGATGAATCCTTTGATTGCATCGTAATTGCTTATGGCTTACGCAACGTCACTGACAAAGACAAGGCCTTACGATCCATGTACAGAACGCTTAAACCCGGCGGACGTGCTCTGGTGCTGGAATTTTCAAAACCCGTTAACCCCTTGCTCGGCAAGGCCTACGATGCGTTCTCTACATTGTGGCCGGTGGCCGGAAAAGTGGTGACGGGAGACTCTGACAGCTATAAATATCTTGTAGAGTCGATTCGAATGCACCCGGATCAGGAAACCTTAAAGACCATGATGCAAGACGCTGGTTTCAGGGACTGCAAGTACCACAACATGATTGGCGGTATCAGCGCCATCCATGTGGGTTACCGATAACATGCTGTCGGCAGGTGTGAGCCAGATCATCGAAGCCGGCCTCAATGGAGTGCTGCGACAAGATCCTCATTTACTGAGTAGCCTCAATCAGATCGCCACTGGCAAAAGCCTCAGGCTGGTTTGCACCCAGGCTGGCACCGGGCAACACCAGCCAGCCTGGCAGTTAACAATCATCATCACGCCTGAAAAACTTCATATCCACAGCAACGCCAGCGATAGCGTGGATGCCTGTATCACCGGCAGCGCTCGCGCTTTGTCGGCACTACTGTTCAGCGACGACCCGGCGGCAGCGCTTTATCATCCTGACATCGCGTTATCTGGCGATGTGCATCTGATCCAGAAAATCCACAAAACACTCAGTGCATCCGATACTCGGTGGGATGATTTACTGGCTCCCATACTCAAACCGGTACTGGGTGACCATGGCGTCTTTGCACTTTCAAATTCAGTCAATACAGGCATAGCGGCTGCCCGCAATGCCGGTCAGACATTAAAAATGGACATCCGGGATTACCTGCAAGAAGAATCCGGATTGTTGCCAACCCGCGCTGAAACAGTCTCAGCCAACAATCGTCTGGATGCACTGCGACTACGCATTGATCGTTTGCAGGCACGTATCGCGCTGCTCCAACAACCCAAGCTGTGACAAATTGACGCAGCACCTTGTATTACGCTTTCAGGGTGGGATAATCCAACCCTAGGCAGGCACCGTATCAGAAACAAGAATTACTGACATCAGTAAAGGCATAAGCCCTAAAACTGTCAGTAGTTTTGTTCAGCAAACATTCAGTCAGCCAGACACACAATAAAAACCTGCATAATCCGGTCTTTTCATCACACCGGAGTCACCCAGGATCGATCACAACGCGTGATCGTTCAAAAAAGCTTAGTTAATGTTCAGGAGAATAACCGCATGAAACGTACCGATGGATTTAGTCTGGCAACTGCTGCAGCGGCATTGTTGATGTCCGGCACCAGTATGGCAACGCTCGACGTTAATCAGACGAACCCTGATGATCCCATCAAAATCAGTGTTTGCCAGAGTATCGCCGCAGCCGGTCAAAGTGCCTGCAAAGGTTTTGGCAATGACACGGGCGCAGGCGCAAACAGCTGCAACGGCGTTGGTTTTGTGGCGGTGACCAGCGGTAATGGTGCGTTTTCAGCAGCACTTTGCCAAGTGCTGGGTGGCACACAAGCCGCCAGCCTGACGGCAAAACCTGATTTCACCTTAGGCGACACTGCTGTCAGCGTCACCTATTGCAATGACGTGTTTACCTGCGCTGGACTGAGCGCATGCAAAGGCAACTCCAATGCAGCGTGTGCCGGTAAAAATAGCTGCCACGGCATCGGATTTGTAGGTGTGTACTCGGGCAGCGAAGAATTGTCCAAATCATTGTGTGAAAAGCTGGGTGGCAGCGCACTGTCATCCCTTTAACAGGATGTAACCATGCTGGGATTTGGTCTCGGACTGCGCAGCCCACATTATGACTACGTGCTGGAACACAAGCCCGCAGTTGACTGGTTTGAGCTGATTACCGAGAACTATCTCGCACCCGGCGGACGGCCTCGTGCCATCCTGCATAAAATCCGTGCGCATTACCCCGTAGTGCTACACGGATTGTCGTTTAACATCGGCAGTCATGAAGCGCCCGATCTGCACTACCTTGCCCAGCTCAAAGCACTGATCAAAGACGTTGAGCCCGCCTGGGTCTCTGACCACATCTGCTGGACAGGTTTGCATGGCAAAACCTCGCACGACCTGCTGCCCATTGCCTACAATACTGAAACGCTGTCGCAAGTATCCGACAAGGTTTCTCAGATTCAGGACTACCTGCAGCAGACGGTGGTACTGGAAAATCCTTCCGTGTACCTGCAATTCCGCTCGGCCAGCATGAGTGAAGCGGATTTTATCAATGCACTGTGCGAGCGCACCGGTTGTCGTATCCTGCTGGACGTCAACAATGTTTATGTGAGCTGCTTTAATCTTGGCCAGGATCCGTATGCTCAGATCTCAGCGCTGAAGCAGGACTGTATACAGCAGTTCCATCTGGCCGGGCATACGCACAACGGCAACCACATCATTGACACCCATGACCATCCGGTCAGCGATCCGGTCTGGGACCTGTACGCGCACGCGTGCCGGCACATCGGGCCTACAGCCACCTTGCTGGAGCGTGATGACCACATTCCGCCCTTCCCCGAACTGATGGCAGAGCTTGAAATGGCCCGCCAGAAACAACATGAGGCCTTGTCCCGGCCGGCGACAATACCTCAGCAACAGCACCACCTCCAGGGATCCTTGGTGTGAACTGGCAAGAAGAGCAGCAGGTCTTTTGGGACTGGATGACCAGACCGCAGGATCTGCGCGACAGCGCTCATGCTATTGAAGCCCTGATGGCGCCCCATCAAGCGCTCAGTCAGGTAGAAGCCGTCGCGATCTATAACAACGCTTACCACCAACGCCTGATTCAAATTTCATCAGAACTTTACCCAGTGCTTTATCACACGCTGGGTGATGAGGTTTATACCCGACTCTGGCTGGAATACATCGCAGCCTACCCGCCCAGACCAGGCCCGATGGGATTGCTGGGGGAGCATCTGCTGGTATTTGCCAGACAACATGCACAATTCGGACAATTGCCCGCTTTGCTGGATATTATTGAGCTGGAAAGTCTGCTGATCAGCTTATTTGACAAGGCGGATGAGCCCACTTTTACTCGCCCCATGTTGCAAGCCTTGGCTGTCGGGCAGTGGCCTGCAATGCGTTTTCGAGCCAAACAGGACTGGGCCTTGATGCACAGCCGGTTTGATCTCGAAGGCTATTGGACACTCATGCAGACGCATCTGGCTAACCCATCTGCGGTGCCTGGGGAAACTGGCTTTTCGGTGCCGCTGCATGAACCCGCACAGTCGGTTTACTACCTGGTGCGCCGCGTGAATCACCGCATGCAGTTTCAGCGCATCAACCCAGCCATGCAGGTGTTTTTGCACGGCATACAATTGCATTATCCATTTGCTGAACTATGTGAGCAGCTGGAAGGCAATTTTCCGCAAGAAGACATTGCGCAGCTAAGCCTGACACTCCTGCTCAAAAGCATTGACCTGCAACTACTCTGCGCTTGATACCCTAATCGGTCAGCGTTGATCAGACTTCTATCACTTCAAAGCTGTGGGTGACTTTGACACCACCTGCCGCCAACATGATGGAGGCTGAACAATACTTTTCCGCAGAAAGACTGACCGCGCGCTCAACCTGTTTTCCGCTAAGTCCTTTGCCGCTGACTTTAAAGTGCAAATGAATGCTTTCAAATACGGCGGGCGTGGCATCGGCGCGCGTGGCTTCAACTTCCGCCACACAATCAGTAATGTCCTGGCGCGATTTTTTTAGAATACTCACTACATCAAACGAGGAGCATCCGCCCGTGCCAATCAACACCATTTCCATGGGACGTAAGCCCATATTGCGCCCGCCACTGCTTTCGGGGCCATCCATCACAACAGCATGACCACTGCCTGACTCGCCCACAAACATTGCTCCATCAACCCAACGTACTGTCGCTTTCATACACCACCTTGAACAAAACCGAGAAAAAGCCTGTCAAACTTTGAACTGCATCACACACTACAGTTCTGGC
>DITX01000173.1:0-7513 GCA_002422225.1 Gammaproteobacteria bacterium UBA6173 | reverse complement strand
CGTGGCCAAACTATCATTTATGCAGGTGATGTGCCGTCGACATTGTTTTATCTGATCAAAGGCGGCGTATCCGTCATTTTAGAAGACGAAGACCATAAAGAAGTAGTGGTTGCCTATTTGAACCCCGGCGACTTTTTTGGTGAGATGGGTCTCTTTGATTCCCACAAAGCCCGCAGCGCTTGTTGCAAGGCTCGCCTCACTTGCGACATCGCAGAAATCAGCTACGAACGCTTTAACGACTACGCACACCTGCATCCCGAGATCTTGTTTACCATCGGCAAACAGATGGCAAACCGTTTGCGAAACACCACACGCAAAGTCGGCGATCTGGCATTTTATGATGTGACCGGGCGCATAGCGCGCACGTTGATCGAATTAAGCAAAGAGCCCGATGCCATGACACATCCCGATGGTATGCAAATTAAAATTACCCGTCAGGAAATTGGACGCCTGGTCAATTGCTCACGCGAAATGGCAGGTAGGGTACTAAAAACATTAGAAGAGCAGAATCTGATTTCCGTGCACGGCCAGACTGTGGTGGTCTTTGGCACGCGATAATACATGGCATCATTCAGCTTTAGCTAACAACAACAGCCCCGCGCTGACCTGACTTTCGTCAAACACACGCTGGCGCTCGGCTTTGATGTACGCAAGTTTTTCTTGTTTCTCGGGTGCCGGAATTCCCTTCACGCTTAACAAACTTTCAGCACGCCGGAATAAGGACATTGCACGAATGGTATCTTCTTGCTCCATCGCCTTCTGAGCCATCAAAAAGCAGGAGTTAACCGACACTCTGACACCCAGCAAACGCAGCTTGTTTTTGGTGTTTTCAAACTGACCGGCACTGATTTTGTCATGCCGGTAGAGATCAGCAAACATCTGCAGTGCTTTTTGAATATGCCGCTGAGCCACTAATAACTCTTGTTCAGTGGCAACCGCTGCGCTGCCACCCGACGCAGGATTGCTGCGCGGCCGCATGGCTGCTTCGGCTTCCTGTATGTGCCTGTTCAAATCATCACGCACAGGATCCAGCGCCTGCATTTGCTTGAGATCCTCAATCATGGTGCCATACATGGTGCCCAGGATATCCGGGTCTACATCCATGCTTTGCAGTGCACGCCCAACCTCCTGAACACTCTGCCGTCGTCGATCAAGTACCGCCAGCTGACTCAAGGTCTGATATTGCGCTGCCTGCAATTGCGCAGCCCAGCCGGCCAGCATCAATCCTGCCAGCATCAGCACAAGAAAAAAGATGATCGGAAGCAGATTGCCAGCAAACATGCACGACCCGCGCAGCATTTAAGAGTTGGAATTCGACTTAAACGCTATCGGCAGATGCCGTGACTTGTTTACCCCTCAGGCAAACAATTCGCGCAGCTTTTCGCCGGGGTTATCTGCACGCATAAAGGTTTCACCAATCAGGAATCCATAGATTCCTCTGGATATCATACGTTTGACATCTTCTGCCGTGCTGATACCACTTTCGGTGACAATCAGTTTGCCATCAGGCACTAACTCTGCCAGCCTGAACGTGGTGTCCAGATCGGTGTGGAAGGTATGCAGGTTGCGATTGTTGACTCCTATCAGATCAAATCCTGCGGCCAATGCAATCTCAAGCTCAGCTTCGTTATGTACTTCCACCAACACATCCAGCGCCAGTTCAGCCGCATATTGCGACAGAGCATGCAAGGCGGGCGGGCTGATGGCTGCCACAATCAACAAAATACAATCGGCACCCATAGCACCGGCTTCTGCGACCTGGTAGGGGTCAATAATAAAGTCCTTGCGGATTACAGGCAGCGCGCAAGCCGCCCGCGCTTGTTGCAAGTAGTCTGTGCAGCCTTGAAAAAACTGCTCATCGGTTAACACCGACAGGCATGCGGCGCCCGCATCGGCGTACTGCTGGGCAATTTTTGTCGGATTAAAGTCGTGCCGAATCAACCCGCGACTGGGGGATGCTTTTTTGATTTCTGCAATCACTGCGGCCTGCTGCGCATCCATACGTGTGCGCAGCGCGCTGATAAATCCCCGCCGATCAGGAATCTGCTGTACCGCCAAGGCATGTTGCAGGGCAAGGCTGGAACGCTGTGTGTTCTGGCGAATTTCAATAGTTTTTTGCGCCAGAATTTTTTCGAGAATGGTGCTGGTGTTCACGCCTTTTATTCCTCAGCCTCGTAACAAGACTATGGTGATTCAAGTGGAAGCGCCTGAGTGAAGGCCGCCAGTTGTTCGAGTTTTTTTAAGGCGTCGCCGCTGCGCAAAATATCCTGAGCCCTTTTGACTCCCGCCGGCAAATCGTCACACAGATTAGCGGCGTAAATGGCTGCGCCGGCATTCAAGGCAACGATGTCCCCCGCCGCTTCATTTTTATAGGTCAGCGCCTGCCTGACCATGACCAGACTCTGCTGAGGCGAGCTGACTTTCAATATGTCAAACCCATCGCGCTGCTGCATGCCAAAGTCGGCAGGCTGCACGGTATAACGCACCAGGTGACCGTCCTTCAACTCACCAATGCGGGTAGGTGCTGAGATACTGATTTCATCCAGACCATCGTCGGCGGCCAGCACCAGCACGTGATGGCTGCCCATCGACCTCAGTACTTCCAACACAGGATCAATCCAGATGGCATCAAACACACCCAGCACTTGATTGGGTGCACCCGCCGGGTTGGTCAATGGTCCCAGCATATTAAAAATGGTGCGCACACCGATTTCACGGCGCGGACCAATCACGTGCTTCATAGCGCTGTGATGACCCGGTGCAAACATAAAACCCACTCCCAGCTGCTCAACACATTGCGCAACCTGCGCGGGCGTGATGTTGAGTCGGACACCCGCAGCTTCCAACAAATCGGCGCTGCCACTTTTACTGGTTGCTCCACGATTACCGTGTTTGGCGACACGCGCGCCGGCGCAGGCCGCGACCATTGCCGCTGAGGTTGAGATATTAAACGTATCCGTGCTGGTCCCCCCGGTTCCACAGGTATCCACCAAATGTGCATCGGGCGGCAAACTGACCGGCGCAGCCAAGGAGCGCATGGTTTTAGCCGCGCCTAGCAACTCGGGTGTTTTTATGCCTTTCATCTGCAAAGCAACCAGGAATGCGGCAATTTGAGCATCCGTACATTGCCCGGTCATCAGCTCGCGCATCAGCGCGGCCATGTCATCGGCACTCAGATCACGTCTCTCAGACAGATGGCGTATGGCTTGTTTGATATCCATGGTTATTTGCCCTGCAAAAAATTCCTGAATAACTGATGACCGTGCTCACTGAGAATGGACTCAGGGTGAAATTGCACGCCTTGCACATCCAGCGTTTTATGTCGCACGCCCATAATCTCGTCCAGCGCGCCATTGTGCAACTGCGTCCAGGCAGTGATTTCAAGACACGCGGGCAAGGTGGATTTATCAATCACCAGCGAGTGATAACGGGTAGCGGTAAACGGGCTGGGTAAATCCGAAAAAATTCCAATGTTGTTGTGATACATGGCTGATAGCTTACCGTGCATCACCTGCCTAGCACGAATGACATCGCCGCCATACGCCTGGCCAATCGCCTGATGCCCCAGACACACACCCAGCAAAGGGATACGGCCGGCAAAGGTCTTGATCACATCCAGCGAAATACCCGCTTCCGTCGGCGTGCATGGCCCTGGAGAAATGACAATCTTCTCTGGGGCCAAGGACTCAATGTCTGCCAGACTGATAGCGTCATTACGGTATACCCGCACATCAGCCCCCAACTCACCGAGATATTGCACGATGTTGTAGGTAAATGAGTCGTAATTGTCGATCATCAGGATCATGAATTGGGGTCTCCAAAAAATCAGGCTGCATTTTCGCTGAAATCGTGCTCAACTTAAACCTTGATGATCAATCTGCTGCAAAAGAACGAGGATACAGCATGACCGACCTCACCAGTTTTGAAAACGCCGCCCATCTCTTGGATGAGCTGATTGCCGGTGAACAAATCGAACAGATTGCACTCAGCAAAACCTACAACTCTTTGCGCGAGATGTAGGTTTTACACGCTTATCAGCCTACAAGGATCAGCAGCAGGTTGCCGAGCGTTGTAATTGTTTGCCGTAATAATCTTTAACCACGTCGTACATGACACTTCCCTTACTGTTTTATTTTTTAACTGGCGCGCTTTTTTAAATTGGCGCATTTTTTAAACTGGCGCACTGCAACTGGCACCAAATTTGTAACAGCTGAAACATCGATGATGCCGCAACATGATGCGCGCCTTCATACTCTCTGCCAAGCTGCCGCCCAGATCGTAATCAGGATCATCATCAACCAAGGTGCACGCGTAAACCCGCACACCTTTAGTGGTATTCACCAGCATGCGGGTATACGTACACATAAAGTGTGAGCGACTTTCCGGTGTTGGATATTTTGTCATGCAGTTGGTGGTCACTTCCGGGCTGCCATCTTCAGTGCCCGGTGCGCCAAAATCAGGGAATGCGGTAAACGGTAGTGTGTGCTGAATGCCCGCCTGCGCAAACATCGCAGCAAACGCACTTTCGACAACAGCACTGTTCTCATGCTGCTCCATCTGCCGTGCGATGGATACCTTAAAGCCGTTGTCCAGCAACCACTTGATACTGTCCAGCGACTCACCAAAACTGCCTTCACCACGACCGGCGTCATGTCGCGCCGCGTCCGGATAATCCAGGCTGATGCGAAAACTGATCGGAAAGGCGTTATGTTTGAGCGGCAGCAATTGGTGAGCGCGCTGGGTCAATACCCGCGTGCCATTGCTCAGCACAAAGCAGGGTCTGTGTTGACTGGCGTAGTCCAGGATATTAACAAAATCGCGAATGACAAATGGTTCACCGCCGGTAAAGGAAAACTGCTGCACCCCCATCTCAATGGCTTCATTAATGAAGGGTTTCAGCAATTCCAGCGACATGGCCGGCAAGCGCGTGTCACCCGGTTTGGAACCTTCCAGGCAAAATGGGCAGGCCAGATTGCACGCCGTACCGGTATGAATCCAGAGTTCATTGAGCTTGTCGGCATCAATATAACCACGCGCATCGCCGTTACGCGTATGCGTCCAACTATCCGTGTGTCGTGGTGAAATGAGAGTAACAAGGGGAATACGATCATCGCCCATGACGGTGCGGGTGGTTGTCTCGGCGCTGCTCACAGTGTTGGTATTCCTTTAATGCTTGATCAACTCATGGGTAAGACCGGGATACGCCGGTTTTATGTGCCACAAAAATGTGGAGCACGAACATATGACAAAATAACAGATTGATCCTGACGGCGGCACCCGGCGTAGAATGTCACTGACCACACCAGCACAAGCCAACCAGGAGTTTTTATCATCACCCCGCTCGCCTCTACGCCCACTGTCTCAATTCCACCGACCACGACGCAGCAGAGCATCGTCTGGTTCCGACAGGACCTCAGATTGGGCGATAACCCGGCCTTGCTTGAGGCGGCACAGGCGGGCAGCGTGTTACCCGTCTACATTCTGGATGACGTGAACGCAGCGGAGTGGGCGATGGGCGGCGCCAGTCGTTGGTGGTTACATCATTCCCTGGCGGCACTCAACCAATCTCTGCAAGGCCGCCTGCTGTTGCTGAAAGGCGACGCACTCACTTTATTACCGCCGCTGGCCCGTCAAGTAAACGCCAGCCAGATAGTCTGGAACCGTTGTTATGAACCGTGGCAGGTGCAACGCGATAAACAGTTGAAAGACATTCTGCAGCAACAAGGTACGCCGGCGCGCAGTTTTAACGGTTCCTTGTTGTGGGAACCCTGGCAGGTCCTCAAAGAGGATCAAACGCCATACAAGGTTTTTACACCTTACTTCAGACGCGGCTGCATGAAAGCCGCGCCACCCTCGTTGCCGTTGCCTGCACCTTCCAGGCTGGACTGCATGGACATGGAGGCGATCAGCGCTGCCAATCTGTTACCGTTCACCGGCGAGGCCGGCATCAACGCGCTGGATCTGCTGCCACACATTGCCTGGGATAGCGGCCTGCAACAGCGCTGGCAGATTGGGGAACGGGCCGCGCAACAGCGCTTGACACGCTTTCTGGACAATGGCATCTGCGGATACAAGGAAGGCCGCAATTTTCCGGCCAGAGAAAATGTGTCCGGTTTATCCCCCCACCTGCACTTTGGTGAGATTTCTCCGCGCCAGATCTGGCATGAAGCCTTGTCGGCTGGCTTGTCGGGCGGCGTTGAAAATGATCTGGATTGTTTTCAGTCAGAGCTTGGCTGGCGTGAGTTTTCGTATGCGCTGCTTTATCACAATCCGACCCTGCCCAGGCGCGCCATTCAAACCCGCTTTGAACACTTTCCCTGGCTCAAAAAGCCGCCTGCTTTGCGCGCCTGGCAACGCGGTGAAACCGGCATTCCACTGGTGGACGCAGGCATGCGCGAGCTTTGGCAAACCGGTTACATGCATAACCGCGTGCGCATGGTGGTGGGTTCGTTTCTGGTCAAGAATCTGCTGACTCACTGGCATGATGGCGAAGACTGGTTTTGGGATTGCCTTGTAGATGCCGACCTTGCCAGTAACTCAGCCAGCTGGCAATGGATTGCTGGCTGTGGTGCCGACGCAGCACCGTACTTCCGTGTTTTTAATGCGATTACACAAAGTGAAAAGTTTGATGAACACGGCGAATACCTGCGACGTTACCTGCCTGAACTGGCAAAACTTCCCAACAAAACCATTCATGCACCGTTTTTGGCGCCAGACCATGTATTGAGATCAGCAGGCGTCAGTCTGGATAGCAATTATCCAAGACCGGTTGTTGATTTGAAATTGTCGCGGGAACAGGCCTTGGCGGCGTTTAAATCCCTAACGCCCGGGCTGAATGCCTGAAGACCAGCCCAGGCATCTGTGCATTTTTAATCGGCGCTGATGCCTGGCGGGGTGGCTTTGGCCTTGGTCAGACCAGGAGCTTTGTCGTTTAACCAATCATTCAGATCAACCCACATATGCTCGATCTCGGCTTTGCTGGGCATGATGCCGGCAGAAGGCAGCTCGAGTGTGATCACCGGAATGCCCAGATCCAATCCACCATAGTTACCCAGTGATCCGGGATATACGCCCAGCTGGTGCAGATGCAGATGCCCGATCTTATGGGGCGCTTCCACGGGGCCATCAAAGTCCAGCAAGGCGTGTGGCGCATGCACAGACACAATCACGACCGGTTTGAATTCTTCAATTTGCTGCAAGATCCACTGCGTTTCCGGCTCACTGGCAGGAGAATGGCCGGGGAAGCGCCTAGGATTGCTGCCGGTGGTTGCTCGCCATGACTCCAGCGCAGTGCGCTCCCAGTCACCCGAAGGGAAATTGCGATTCAGATCAACGCCATTGGCATTCTGACGCGTGGCCTTGCCATCCAACAGTCCGTCTGGATTAGCCAAAGGTAGAAAACGCCAATGGAAATCTGAATCCTGATTGCCGGCCAGCAGATTCATCCACTTGAACATGATGGAGATGGAGGAATATTCATCGCCGTGAATCCCGCCCATGATCAGAATGCGCG
>DITX01000163.1:23330-29471 GCA_002422225.1 Gammaproteobacteria bacterium UBA6173 | reverse complement strand
GTTGAACGTGTTGGTGAGTATGCAGACCACTCAGGCAACTACCAGTTATTGGTCCGATCGCCTGCAATCAAAGCTGGCGACCAGATCATGATTTCGCAGTTGCCAACAGCGGTCACGGGCTTGTTGGTTACACCGGTTGAAACGGCGGTGGCTAGCGCAACGGAACTGGCTGCCCAGTGGTCAAGCCTGGAATGAGGTGATATTGTTGTTCTCCTGTGACAACACCGCATTTGACAGGAGAACGATCAGGCATGGCGCAGTTAATGAAAGGACAGGTTGTGATTGTGACAGGCGGTACACGAGGCATTGGTCTCGCAATCGCCAAAGCGGCCCTGGCAGAAGGTGCAGATTCATGATATCCACATCATAGTGTTTTACATGTTCTTCCAGCTCGCGGGCGAGGCGTGGCCCTTCGGTTTCCTGAACCGAAATAAAATTTTCGATGGACATGGTATCCAGCACCTGTCCGCCAAATCGCTCTGCGGCCACCCCTGTTCGTATGCCTTTACGAGCGGCATAAATCGCCGCTGCTGCACCCGCTGGGCCACCACCCACAATCAACACATCAAACGGCGCTTTGGTGTTCAGCTTGGCGGCTTCGCGTGTCGCAGCACCGGTATCTATTTTGGCCAGAATTTCATCAACACCCATACGGCCTTGGGCAAACAACTTGCCATTCAGATAAATACTGGGTACAGACATGACCTGGCGCTCGTCTACCTCTTGTTGGAATAGCGCGCCATCAATGGCGACGTGTCTGATACTCGGGTTAAGCACCGCCATCACGTTGAGTGCCTGCACAACATCCGGGCAGTTCTGGCACGAGAGTGAGAAATACGTTTCAAACAGGAATTCACCCTCGATGGCTTTGATCTGCGCTATTTTTTCATCGCCCAGTTTGGGCGGGTGTCCCCCAGTTTGCAAAAGCGCCAAAATCAGCGACGTAAATTCATGTCACATCGGAATGCCGGCAAACTGTAGATGCATTTCAGCATCAGCCCGCTGCAGACGAAAGGAGGGTCGGCGACTATCCTGACCATTTTCGCGCAGTGTTATTTTTCCGCACAGTTCAGCAATTTCTTGCAGCAGCGACTGCAACTCTCGAGACTTGTCACTGTCATCCAGCGACGCAACAATTTCAAAAGGCCGGGTAACCTTCTCCAGGTATGCTTTTAACTGGTTCTTTAAATTTGCGTCGAGCATCACATTTTTCCTCAGAATTACGAATTTCAAGCAAAAAAACCCGGGCACTCAGCACCCGGGTCTGCTATCGGGCTATATAAACGTTAGATCTTGCCAACCAGGTCCAACGATGGAGCCAATGTCGCCTCACCCTCTTTCCACTTTGCTGGACACACCTCGCCTGGGTGAGACGCCACATACTGAGCCGCTTTAACTTTACGAAGCAGCTCTGATGCGTCGCGGCCAATGCCGCCCGCAGTGATTTCTACTACTTGAATTTTGCCTTCTGGATCAATGACAAAGGTGCCGCGTTCGGCCAGACCTGCTTCTTCGATCATGACTTCGAAATTACGAGTGATTGCGCCGGTTGGGTCGCCAATCATCGGATACTGTATTTTGCGGATCGTGTCAGAGCTGTCATGCCATGCTTTGTGGGTGAAATGTGTATCGGTCGACACACTATAAATTTCCACATCGCGGCTCTGGAATTCAGCGTAATTATCCGCCAGGTCGCCAAGCTCAGTTGGGCACACAAACGTGAAGTCAGCTGGGTAAAAGAAAACGATGGACCACTTGCCCTTCAGATTGGCATCGGTCACTTCAACAAACTTGCCATTGTGATAGGCGGTTGCTTTAAATGGTTTTACTTCAGTATTGATCAAAGACACGCAAATACTCCTTTATCATGCTGCCACGGGTGGCGGTTACTAGAACGGGCGCAAAGATAATGGTTTTTTATAGATAGGTAAAATAGGATATTAAAAATCTTCTGATAGATTTTATTGATGGATGTCAGGTGCGGGAAAGTCTAAAGTCAGAAGAAGGCGCTTGTGCTCAGATAAAGAAATATGGCTATCACTACAATAAGGCTGATGACTTTGAGTGGTTCGCGTCGTAGTACCTGAAGTTGGGTTTCGGCGTCTCCGCGCGCACGCGCTGACTCGTATTCTGACCGCATGCGTTGTGCACGATTGTGTTGATACTGATCAAGCAAGCGGCGTGCGGCTTCATGGTCAGCATCGTTATTCAGCCAGATTGCCGGCATGGAGATACCCCAGTTACCGGCGCTTGTCTCATAATATGAGAACTGGTGCTGGTCAAGAATTTCCCTGACTTCATCAGCTTCGTCGTCGGGCACGTTGCGTAATCGAAAAAGAAGTGTGGCCAATCCGGTCTCACTTGTTTGAGCCTATGCTCAACTATGGGTGGAAAACAAACGATGCACAAGTTTAAACGGGATTGCCCGCTGTCAGCGTTATTAATGCAAGATTTTACATAAGGACATAGGAAATGACATCGGACAAGGTTTTTAAGTTTTGCCATCAGTTTTTGTTCAGCTTTTTAATAACGGCAGGATCTGCTCTCTGGTCTGCCGGTAGCGTTGCCCAGACCTCGGTTTGGGAGATCAGCAAAGGGGAAAGCAAAATTTACCTTGCTGGGACAATCCATTTGCTGCGACAGCAAGACTATCCCCTGCCCGCCGCATTCGAGCAGGCATTTGAGGCATCACAAAGTCTGTATTTTGAAACAGATATCGGTGCGATGTCCGACATCGGGCTGCAACAACGTATGTTGCAACAATTAACTTATCAGGATGGTCGCACCCTCAGTGCGGTGCTCAGTGCCGAAGCCTACGCTGCACTCAGCGAATATGCAGCAGGCTCCGGCATCCCCCTTGGGATGTTGCAGACCTTTAAACCGGGGCTGTTGATCAGCACCTTATCGGTGATGGAATTCCAGAAGCTTGGTTTTACACCTCAAGGTGTTGATGCATATTTTTTCAGCCGCGCGCTGGGTGCAGGTAAAAGCACCGGTGAGCTGGAAAGCATTAACGAGCAAATAGCAATGCTGGCAAGTATGGGAGAAGGCTACGAGAGTGATTTTGTGCTGTACTCAATTCGTGATTTTGCGGAGTTGCGTGGCGCCATAGAAACCATGGTTCAGGCCTGGCGAGAAGGCGATACAGATTTGCTGTATTCAGAATTTGTTGAGCCCATGCTGACTGAAACGCCGGATCTCTATGAAAGCATCCTGGTTGAAAGAAATGCTAACTGGATGCTAACTATTGAAGCGATGTTTGACAGCGACGCCACAGAGTTTGTGCTGGTGGGGGTAGCGCATCTGGTTGGAGAGCACGGATTGATCACCCAACTTGAAGATAAGGGGTTTGAGGTGACTCAACTCGGCACAAACTGAACACAAGCCGCCAGAGACTGACGGCTTCGCGATGGTAGGCACTAATTGGCGGTTTTGTGACTCAGGATAATTTGGCGCGGACCGCGGGTATGGGTCTGACCGCTGGTGCCCGTTGGAATTTGCTGTACTTTGCCGCCCGATTTCAAAAATGCATCCATTTGGCGTGCAAGTTCATTCCGATCACAGACGGGCAGGTCTTTTTTCGATTTGCTGGACATTACATCAACCTTGGTGGTTACCGTGAAAAGTCGGCAAGTATACACCAGATACAGGCGCTCTGTCAGATTCGAATCAGTTGAAGTCTCTGCACAGCGAGCTTCTGATGTTCTCTGGAAGCGGATCCACTTTGTATGGATAGGCCGGGTGATTGCTGAAAACGGCCCAGGATGCCCCGCGCTTGGCTGCCGCAATCATGTCTGGCGTAAATTCGTAGCGCATGAAATGCACTGCTGAGGTTTTTTCTGCGGTTGATCTCTCCAGGTCCTCATCTGCAACAGGCGCCACGGGTTCAAACCCTTCGATTTGGATAAACACCTGATGCTCCAGATTAATCAGNNATTGACTCCGCATCACGCAGATTCTCGGCTCGCATCATCTCCTGCACCTGATACTTCATGGTCATATAGTCTTCAAAGTGCAAAGTTGAGTTCGGACCGAGCGCTAGCCTGCGGTTATTTTTATGTTCAATGATGGCTTGCCGGATGACAGGACGCTGCTGTTGGTATTGATCGAGTGTCCCAATGCTGGCGACGGTCAACTTCTTCATGCTTACTCCTGGATACCATAAGCCTTGCAGAGTAACTGCAAGGGATGTTCATGCACCTGATCTGTGGCGAGGTTTGTTTCTATGTGGCGTCCTGCAACCGGGCAGTCACTGCCAAAGTGATCGGGGCTCTGCTGTTTGATCTGTTTGACGATCGGCGCCACAATTTTATTTGCAAAGGCGCGCGACTCTTTTTTAACCGCGTAAGTGCCGTCATGGCCAGAACAGCGCTCAATGTTTTTGACGGTAGTGCCTGGCACCAGTTCAAGAATCTGCCGTGTTTTGGGGCCGATGTTCTGCACGCGCTGGTGACAGGCGACGTGATAGGTGACATTGCCTAGGCTGTTTTTGAAATTTGTCTCCAGTTTGCCCGCTTTGTGAAGTTTGTGCAGGTATTCAAACGGGTCATTAAAGGCACGGGCTACCACCTGCACGCGTTCATCGTCAGGGTATAACAAGGGCAATTCCTGCTTGAACATCAACACACAGGAAGGCACTGCCGCCAAAATACTCCAGCCCTCCAATGCTTTTTTGTACAGCTCCGGAATGTTCCTTTGCATCAACATCTCGACGGCTTTTAAATCACCAAGCTCCAGTTTTGGCATGCCACAACAATGTTCCCGGGCCATTAGCGAGACATTTACCTTGTTGTGCTTCAGCACTTTGTAGAGGCTGTCTCCAATATCGGGTTCGTTGAAATTGCAATAACACGTGGTGAATAACAAAACCTTGCCATTGTCACTGTTGTCTTCGGTTTTCTCCGCTTGGATGTCAGCTGCTAAGGATGTGCGTAAAGTCGGCCGCGAATAAGCAGGAAGCCAGGCTTCCTGATGAATTTCAAGGGTTTTATCCAGTGCTCCACGCGCTGTTTTATTGTCTTTGACGGCATTAACGATGTTGTTAATGACTGGAAGCGTAGCTGCTTTACCGATCATGTCGGTGCTAGTGATCAGCCGATCGCGGAATTTGCTGTTGCCGTCTTCAAAATTTACGATTTTTGCGCGCAACATCAGGTGAGGAAAATCCAGATTCCACTCATGGGGTGGCACGTAAGGGCATTTTGTCAGGTAACACAGATCGCACAGGTAGCACTGATCAACAACTTTCTGATAGTCAGCCACGGCAACGCCATCAACTTCCATGGTGTCGCTTTCATCAACCAGATCAAACAATGTCGGAAAAGAATTGCATAAGCTGACACAGCGACGACAGCCGTGGCAGATGTCATAGACCCTCTCAAGTTCTTTATGCAGGTCTTGTTTATCGTGGAATTTCTCGCCGTGCTGGCCAAGCGGGTAGCGGGTGGGAGCACCAAGCCCGCCTTCGCGTTTTTCGTCAGACATCATGCTGCCCTGATTAAAAAGGATCGAAGCGCGCCCGATCGGTGTCGTCAGGCGCGCGTTTTAAAACCGACCCTTGTCAGTCGTCAAGCGCGTCAAGCGCCTTCTGGAAGCGATTGGCATGGGAACGTTCAGCTTTTGCCAGTGTCTCCATCCAGTCTGCGATTTCATCAAAGCCTTCGTCACGCGCATCTTTGGCCATGCCCGGGTACATGTCAGTGTACTCGTGCGTTTCGCCGGCCACCGCCGAGCGCAGGTTGTCAGCGGTGCCGCCTATCGGCATGCCGGTCGCGGGATCACCCACTTCCTCAAGATACTCAAGATGGCCATGAGCATGGCCGGTTTCACCTTCAGCAGTTGAGCGAAACAATGCAGAAACATCGTTGTAACCTTCCACGTCAGCCTTTTGGGCGAAATAGAGGTAGCGTCGGTTGGCTTGTGACTCACCAGCAAATGCTGCTTTCAGGTTTTCTTCAGTTTTAGTGCCTTTTAATGACATGGTTTAACCTCTGAAACAGTTCTTATCGTTGTGTGCGGTAGCAACAGAATTTATATCAAAGGTGTTGCTCGCGCGAAACTGTTTTTTTTGACCTAAGAAAGATAAAGCGGATTCATAACAGCACCGACTCTTTTATCATGCAGGCAATCTGCTAGAATCGG
>DITX01000163.1:0-23305 GCA_002422225.1 Gammaproteobacteria bacterium UBA6173 | reverse complement strand
GCCACAAAAGCTACTACAGTAAAAGCGGTTGCCGCAAAGACTGCCCCGACCAAACCTGTTGCGGTCAAGTCAGCGGCTACCAAGCCTGCCGCTGCGAAAGTCAAAGCAGCTGCGGCTAAACCCACTAAGCCTGCTGCTGTTGAACCAAAGGCTCCAGCAGCCAAAAAACCGGTGCCAGCCAAAAAAGCAGCAGTGGCAGAAAAGCCGGCAACAGCCAAGTCAGCCACGGTGAGATCAACTGCTGCCAAGGCAGTGGTTGCTAAAAAAACTCCAGCTGCAGCGAAAACGCCTGTTAAGACTGTCAGCAAGTCAGCGGTCTCCAAAAAGGCAGTGCCTGCAACAGCAGTTGTGACGCCTGCAAAACCCAAAGCCGCTACGGCAAAAAAGACAGCACCCGCTAAAACCGCTGTTGTTGAAAAAGCCANNAGACCGCTACGGCCAAAAAGACCGCCGCCGTCAAGCCTGCAGCGGAAACCGTCAAGCCGCCTGTTGTGCCGGCGACCAAGAAAAAGGCCGCTGCGCCTAAAAAATCTGCGCCTATAGTAAGCGCCCCTGAGGTGGTAAACGAAGCGCCGGTAGAAAAGCCAACGGTACAGGGTGCCTCAATCAGTTTCAGTGCGGTCCAGGAACCGCCGCAGCACCTGACGCTGCGTGTAGACGTCAATCGTGTGGTGGCGTTTCATTACCGACTGCGAGAACGCAGACCTGATGGCAGTTTTTCTCCATGGCTGGAGGAGTCATTCGGGCGGCAACCCCTGTTTTACCTGCACGGTCACGGCAATGTCATTGCAGGCCTTGAGCAGGCGCTGCACGGCAAAAAGGCAGGTGACGCCATCAATATCACCCTGCCGCCTGAATTGGCATACGGCATGCGCACTTCCAACGATCTGATGAGATTGCCGATCAAACACTTGCATGGCAACATTAACCCTAAAGCACTGGTGCCGGGGTCAATCGTCACCATGAAAACCAACCAAGGCCTCAAAAACGCCTTAGTGATGAAGGTCGGCAAGTTCAATGTGGATGTTGATACCAACCACCCGTACGCAGGACGCACCTTGCATTATCAAATTGAGATTCTGGGCGTGAGACCCGCAAGTGCTGAGGAAGTTGCTCACCGCCATGTGCATGGCCCAGGTGGTCATCAGCACTGATCGTTTAACGGCTTATCTGGCAGATCATACTAAACCATAAAAATAAGGCAGACCATCATGACAGTAGAGAACGAGAGTCGCAGGCAACTTCTGAAAGCGGGTGTTAGTGCAGGTTTGATCGCCGCAACAGCCGGGTTTCCATGGTTCGCATTGGCGCAGGATGAGCAGTTGATGAACTTTCTGGACTTGCCGGATGGTTATTCGTCAACGCCACGCCAGCCCGGGCGCACGCATGTGATTGACACGCGACAAATTGACAGTTTTTACAGCAACGACTTTTACGTCGTTCAGCATTATGGCCAACCTGAGTTGGATATCACCAACTATAAACTCGACTTGACGGGCTTGGTCAATCGCGAACTCAGCTTTACGCTTGATGAATTGAGGGCTTTGCCCGGCAAGGAAATCGATGCCGGCTTCGAATGCGGTGGCAATGGCAATCGTATGTTCCATGGACTGGTTGGCAATGCCCGTTGGCGTGGCGTCAGCTTGCCCGCTCTGCTGGAACAGGCAGGTGTGCAGCCGGCAGGACGCGAAATCGTATTTTTTGGCGGTGATGTGGGCACTGAAGAAATTCGCGGCAGACAGGTCGAAAAGGTGTTTGCCCGCAGTCTGTCCCTCGAAGATGCCATGCGCCCGGATAACATGATTGTTTACGAAATGAATGGCCAGCCGCTGCCAGTTCATCATGGCCGCCCGGTACGCCTGTTAATCCCCGGGTTTTACGGTGTGGCCAATGTGAAGTGGCTCACGCAGATCCATGTTCAGGACACACGTTATATGGGTCGCTTTATGGGGCGCGATTATGTGACGCTGAAGCGTGAAATGGTGGGCAATCAAGAGCGATGGGTTGAAAACTCTGTAGCGCGTATGAACCTCAAGTCGGTCGTTGCACGTGTTACAAAGCGTGGCAATATGCATCGAATCAGCGGGTTTGCGCTCAATGATGGCACGCCATTACAGAGCATAGAAGTCAGCATTGATGGCGGCCCCTGGCAGCGGGCCAACATTGATCCACAAGCCAGCCAGTACAGCTGGAAACCCTTCCATTTCGATTGGGCAGGGGCGACGCCGGGTGAGCACACAGTGGTTTCGCGTGCCACTGACATCAATGGTCATGCACAAGCGATTGCAGAAGATTTGCCGGAACGCGTCAGTTACTGGGAAGAGTTTGGACAATTTCCGCGTCGCGTCATGATCGAGGCTTGAGCGTTCGAGACCTGAAAGTCGGACCATACAAAGGGAGCCGTTTGCAGTGAAAACATTTCTGGTACTGACGCTGATTGGTAATGATCAGCCGGGTCTGGTGGAATCACTTGCGCAAATTGTTGCGCAACATCAGGGCAATTGGCTGGAAAGTAACATGTCCCGTCTTGCCGGCAAGTTTGCCGGCATTTTGCGTGTCAGTGTTGATGAGCTCGATGCGGAGAGTCTTATCGCCGCATTGGACGCCCTTTCCCCGCGCTTAAAACTGGTTGTTGAGCGATCTGCTCATGCTGAGCCCGACGTCATCCAGCAACAATGGCGGCTGAGTCTGGTCACCAACGACAGACCTGGCATCATCCGTGACGTTTCAGGCGTGTTAGCGCGACAGTATGTCAATGTGGATGATCTGGAAACAGAATGTGCACCTGCACCGATGTCTTCAGGTATGTTGTTTAAAGCAAATGCACTGCTGCATATTCCCGCAGGCCTCGATATCGACGCGCTGCGGGCAGAGCTTGAGCAACTGGCGGACGATCTGATTGTTGATCTTACTTTGATCGCAGGCTGATGATGCGCCAGCCCTTGCTGCTGGCGTGTGCTTTCAGGGTGTCATCCGGGTCAACCGCAACGGCTTCGGATGCAACTTCAAGCAGCGGAATATCGTTAAACGAATCGCTGTAAAAAATACTGTTATCAAGGCTCAGCGAAGTATCGCCCCGCGCGTTAAGCCATTCCTGCAGTTTGTTGATTTTGCCTGATTTAAAACAGGGTATGCCGGAAATTTTACCGGTAAACACCTCATTTCTGATCTCGAGATCTGTGGCAATCAGATCGTGCACACCCAGCCGTTCGGCAATAGGCCCTGTCACGAAGCGATTGGTTGCGGTCACGATCAAACAAAGATCACCGGCAGCTTTATGCTGGTCGACCAGCGACTGAGCTGCGGGCAGCATCATGGGTTCTACAAACAACTGCATAAATTCTGCGTGCAATTGTGCCAATCGCGTCTTGCTGAATCCAACCACCGGCGCAATGGCAAATTCCAGGTACTCATTCATATCCAACACGCCTTGTTTGTATTGCGCATAAAAACCATCATTACGGCGCCGATGCTCTTCAGCGTCCACCAGGCCTGCGTGAATGAGATATTCACCCCAAGCGTGATCGCTGTCTCCGCCGAGCAATGTGTTATCAAGATCAAAAATAGCCAGTTTGCTCATACTCAAGATATCCCGGTGTTGGTTAACAGCGGCGGCATTATAACCTCAGGTGCGCGCTTTTTTGCCGTGCAAAATTGTGAAACAATGCGGAGCTGTCAGAGCCGGTAATGCAGGCTGATCTGATCACTGTTCAATCACGGGAAAAGCGGGCTGCCACATGATCGATGCTGAAGGTTTCAGGCCGAATGTCGGTATTATCATCTGCAATCAGAAAGGGCAGGTGATGTGGGCCAAGCGTATTGGTCAGGATGCTTGGCAATTTCCGCAGGGTGGCATTCGCCATGGCGAACGGCTACAACAGGCTATGTACAGGGAATTAAAAGAAGAAGTCGGGCTGGAAGCCAGGGATGTTGAAATTCTATCCAGCACCCGGGATTGGTTGTATTACCAACTGCCAAAAAACTATATTCGGCAGAACACCAATCCAGTGTGTATCGGTCAGAAGCAAAAATGGTTTTTGCTTGGCCTGAAAGGAGATGAATCACGTATCTGTCTGTCCAGCCAGCATGTTTCGCCTGAGTTCGACGATTGGCAATGGGTCAGTTTCTGGTATCCGCTGAGTCAAGTGATTGAATTCAAGCGCGAAGTTTATCGTCAGGCGCTGAAGCAGCTGGTCAAGCCTCTGAACCGCTTTATCATTTCATAAGATGCCTCAAGGCATCTGAGCACCCTTTTTATGCTGGATAGATTGCGTGAAATAGTCCAGGAGGTAAATGCCGCCACGGACCTGCAGTCCGCACTCGACGTGATTGTTTCGCGCGTGCGCGATGCTATGCATACTCAGGTTTGCTCGGTTTACTTGTTGGACACTGATATCAATTGCCACGTCTTGATGGCGTCTGAGGGCCTGCGCAAAGAATCGGTGGGTCACGTCAGTTTGCAACTCGATGAAGGCTTGGTCGGTTTGGTCGCTCGAAATGGCGAACCGGTCAATCTGCAGGACGCGCAGGCACACCCTAATTACCATTACCTGTCTGAAACCGGCGAGGAAGAATTCAGCTCATTTCTCGGTGTGCCGATTATTCACCATCGTAAAGTGCTGGGCGTATTGGTCGTCCAGCACCGTGAAAAACGCTATTTTGATGCCGGCGAAGAAGCATTTCTGATCACTCTGTCTGCGCAGTTATCCGGTGTGATCGCTGCAGCAGAAGCAACCGGAGCCATCCAAGGTACCAGCCCCTCAGGGCAACGTCGCGCAGACGCAAGTTTCAACGGGATTTCAGGTGCCTCGGGCGTCGCCATTGGTCAGGGTGTGGTGGTATTCCCTCATGCAGACCTGAAGTTGATTCCAACACGCACCACCAATGATATAAGCGCAGAATTACAGAGTTTCCAGATTGCCCTGGAAGCCGTGCGTTCAGACATCCGGGCACTGGGCGAATCCGTCGGCCAGCAGTTGCGACCCGAAGAACGCGAGCTGTTTGATGTGTACCTGCGCATGTTGGATGACGACGCCTTGGGCCGTGAAGTCGTGGACTTGATCCGGCAAGGGAGTTGGGCACAAGGCGCGCTGGCCGATGTCGCCAATGATCACGTCAAAGCCTTTGAACAAATGAAAGACCCTTATTTGCGTGAACGCGCCGCAGACATCAAAGATCTCTGCAGTCGCGTACTGTTTTATCTCCAGGAAACTGAACGGGCAACACCTCGTGAGTACCCTGCGCATACCATTCTGATCGGTGAAGAACTGGCGCCATCGATGTTAATGGAAGTGCCACGCGAGAAGCTGGCCGGTATTATTTCCGTGATGGGGTCCGGAAACTCGCACGTTGCGATTCTTGCGCGCACCATGGGGATTCCAACCGTGATGGGTGCGGTGGATCTGCCATACCACAAACTCGATGGCCGTTCCCTGATTGTTGACGGGTATAACGGCACGGTGTACAGCAATCCTTCTGACCAGTTGCTGGCGCGTTACCGGGAAATCATCAAGGAAGAAGAGCAGCTGGTGCGTGGGCTGGAGGTGCTGATCGATTTGCCTGCGGTGACGCCAGATGATCATCGGGTCAGATTATGGGTGAATACCGGGTTGATGACAGATGTGGTGCGCTCGCTGGATCACGGCGCCGAAGGCATTGGTCTGTTCCGTACCGAAGTCCCGTTTTTGCTAAGCGAGCAATTTCCAAGTGAAGACGAACAAGCCGATATCTACCGGGAGCAGCTAGCGGCGTTTGCACCCAAAAAAGTCACTATGCGTACCTTGGATGTGGGTGGCGATAAGTCCTTGCCTTACTTTCCAATAGAAGAAGAAAACCCGTTTCTGGGCTGGCGAGGCATTCGTGTCACGCTGGATCATCCCGAGATTTTTATTGTGCAGGCGCGCGCCATGCTGCGTGCCAGTGAGGGGCTGGATAACCTGCAGATCATGCTGCCGATGGTGTCCAACCTGGATGAGGTGCATCGCGCAACACAAATCATCAAACGCGCCTTGCGAGAGCTGCAAGACGAGGGTTTGAATGTGGTGATGCCGCCGATTGGTGTCATGATTGAACTGCCGGCTGCCGTCTATCTCACTCGCGCCTTGTGCAAAATTGTGGATTTTGTGTCTGTTGGCAGTAACGACCTGACGCAATATTTGTTGGCGGTCGATCGCAATAACACGCGTGTGGCCGATTTGTATTCCTCGTTTCACCCAGCTGTGTTGAATGCATTACAGCAGGTGGTCGATGGCGCGCACGCGGAAGGTAAAACCGTCAGTATCTGTGGCGAAATGGCAGGGGACCCCGGCGCAGCCATTCTGTTGATGGCGATGGGTTTTGATATCTTGTCTATGAACGCATCCACGCTGCTCAGAGTCAAAGCGGTTATCAGAGCGATTACACTCAGTTCGGCCAAAATTGTATTGGACGAGGTCATGCAAATGACAGATGCCGCCAGTATCCGTCGTGCGCTGGATCTGGCGCTCTACAATGCAGGTATTGATCGCCTGCTTCGCTCCTCCCGATGAGAGATTGTTCATGTTGACCTACCCCAATATTGATCCGGTTGCATTCTCGATTGGCCCGTTGACCGTACACTGGTACGGCATTATGTACATTGTGGCATTCAGCGCCTGCTGGTTTCTTGCCCGTCATCGTTCGCGCACGGGCGTTGCCCCTGGGTCAAAAGGCTGGAATGAAGAACAGTTGTCCGATCTGGTGTTTTACGGTGCGCTCGGCGCCGTGCTGGGCGGCCGGGTGGGGTCGGTTATTTTTTATAACTTTGACCGTTTTATCGCAGACCCTTTATGGCTGCTGAGGGTTTGGGAAGGCGGTATGTCCTTCCACGGTGGTTTTCTGGGTGTCATGCTGGCGTTTTATCTTTATTCGCGCCGCATCAAACGAAATTACTTCGATGTGTTGGATTTTATTGCCCCCTTTGCGCCTTTAGGCCTGGGTATTGGTCGGATCGGCAACTTTATTGGTGGCGAGCTTTGGGGCCGGCCGACGGACGCAGCATGGGGCATGGTTTTCCCGCATGTAGACGACTTGCCCCGCCACGCCTCACAGTTGTACCAAGCGTTTCTGGAAGGTGTTGTGTTGTTTGCGGTGGTCTGGTGGTTTTCCTCCAAGCCGCGCCCACGTTATGCCGTCGCCGGCTTGTTTGGCCTAGGTTACGGTGTGCAACGATTTTTTGTGGAGTTCTTCCGCGAACCGGATTCCTGGTTAGGTTTTGTGGCGCTGGATTGGCTTACCATGGGGCAGATTTTGTCCGTACCGATGATTATTGCCGGGGCAGCCCTGATGGTATTCGCCTACCGCAAGGCGTGATGTTGGTATGAACAAGAGGCCTTTATGAAACAGTATCACGAGCTTTTGCAGCGTATTCTTGATGAAGGTGCCGTCAAAACTGACCGCACAGGCACCGGTACCTTGTCTGTGTTTGGGCATCAGATGCGCTTTGATCTGCAGAAAGGTTTTCCGCTGCTAACCACCAAAAAGCTGCATTTACGCTCCATTATTCATGAACTGTTGTGGTTTCTGACTGGCGACACCAACATCCGTTATCTCAAAGAAAACGGCGTGTCGATCTGGGATGAATGGGCAGATGAAAATGGCGATCTCGGCCCGGTGTATGGCTTTCAGTGGCGTTCATGGCCGGCGCAGGATGGCAAGTCGGTTGACCAGATCAGCAATGTGATTGCGCAGATCAAAAAAAACCCGGACTCACGCCGGCTGATGGTGGTGGCTTACAACCCCGCGTATGTTGATCAGATGGCGCTCCCACCGTGCCATTCGCTGTTCCAGTTTTATGTCGCTAATGGCCGATTGTCCTGTCAGTTATATCAACGCTCTGCGGACACGTTTTTGGGGGTGCCGTTTAATATCGCCTCCTACGCACTGCTGACGCNNTGACGCACATGGTGGCGCAGCAATGTGAACTGGAGCCCGGTGATTTTATCTGGACCGGTGGCGATACTCACTTGTACAGCAACCATCTTGAGCAGGCGCATTTGCAGCTGAGTCGTGAGCTGCTGGCGCTGCCGCAGTTGAACATCAAGCGGCGCCCTGATTCGATTTTTGACTACACGTTTGACGATTTCGAGATTGTAGGCTACCAGGCGCATCCACACATTCCTGCCCCGGTGGCGGTATGAGACTGGCGCTGATCTGGGCGATGTCACGTAACCGGGTAATTGGCCGCAATAATGCTTTACCGTGGTATCTGCCTGAAGACCTGAAGTACTTCAAACAGGTCACCATGGGCAAACCCATCATCATGGGACGCAAAACGTATGAGTCAATTGGCCGGCCTTTGCCGGGACGCACCAATATCGTGATCAGTCGCCAGCCTGATTTACAGATTGAAGGCGTGAAAGTGCTGGATTCACTGGATGCGGCAATCAGGCATGCTGAAAACATCTGCCTCATCAATGGCATCGAAGAAGCAGTAGTGATGGGTGGCGCGGAAATTTATGCGCTGGCACTGCCAAGGGCCGATCGCCTCTATATGACGCAGGTGCACGCTGAGGTTCATGGCGATGCGTACTTTCCTGAAATTGATCTGAATGACTGGCAGGAACTGGGACGGGAGGATTTTTCAGCCTCCGGAGCCAATCCGTATGACTATAGCTTTGTGGTGTTGGAGCGTTGAGTGTTTATACGGTAAAGTATCATTAGACTCACTGTATGATATTTTTATAGGATAAAGTATCATATGGTGAGTCTAATGATACTTTTGTCCTATGACAGTACCAAGCAAGGAGATATAGCTGGTGGCTATTACACTTGATGCCTATCGTGCTGGTGAAGTAAGAAAAGCCTACCAATACAGCTACTTCCTGCCGTCACCCATTAATGATAACTGGCAGTGGATCTCTCCAGCCATCAACCAGCAACTGGAAAAGGCTGCGGTAAAACTGGGCGAGCTTAATGCCTTCTCCCGGCTGGTGCCCAATATTGATCTGTTTATAAAACTCCATGTCACCAATGAAGCTGTGTTATCCAGTCGTATCGAAGGTACACAGACCAATATGGATGAAGCACTGCTTCCGGAAGCAGAAATATCTCTGGAGAGACGGGACGACTGGAAAGAGGTTAACAACTACATACGCGCCTTGAATACTGCAATTGACGAACTAAAGACGCTACCGGTGTCATCAAGGCTGATCAGGCAGACACATGCAATTCTGATGGCCAGTGTACGAGGCGAGTACAAGGCGCCTGGTGAATTTCGTATCAGTCAGAATTGGATTGGTGGCGCCAGTCTTGTTGACGCCACCTTTATCCCGCCAAGTCATGAACATGTACCCGAACTGATGGGCGATCTGGAAAAATTCCTTAATAACGATCAGCTCCAGATTCCTGCGCTTATTCGTATTGCCATTGCACATTACCAGTTTGAAACTATTCATCCGTTTCTGGATGGCAATGGTCGTATAGGGCGATTGTTGATCACGCTGTACCTTGTTGCAGCAGGCGTACTGGACAGGCCGCTGCTTTACCTTTCTGCGTTTTTTGAGAAGAACAAAGGTTTGTACTACGACAATTTGACTTTTGTACGTACTCGCAACGATATGCAGCAATGGCTCAAATATTTCCTGGTCGGGGTTGAAGAAACTGCAACCGAAGCAAGCAATACATTGAGCAGGATACTTCAGCTAAAAATAGACATTGAAACAACCATACATGATCATTTTGGCCGACGCGCGCCGTCCGCAACGCTATTGCTGAACCATTTGTTCAAGGAGCCTGTGATCAGTGTGGATGATGCAGCTCAAGTATTAAAAACAACCTACCGGCCGGCTAACCAGTTAATTGCAGCTCTCAGTCAACATCAGATAGTTAACGAGGTAACCGGTCACAGCCGCAACAGATTGTTTGTGTTTTCGCCTTATCTGCGCATCTTTGATTCTAAAAATTCAGAACCTGTTCGCTGAGGCCGGTGACGTTTGGTTGCTCCGGGTGCGGGTCAGTCTCATTTCACCAACAACGCGTTCAGCCGTGTTAGTGCATCAGCAACGATACGCCCTTGCGCCTCGATGTTATTGATAATTTCCAGTGGTGTGCGTGTATCCACTTCAACCACGGCTGTTGGGTTGGCGGCCTTCAAGTCAAACACTGTAGCATCAATGTCTGTTGCGCGACTTTCCAGATCGCGCGCAGCTTTTTCGTTTTCCTGGATTTGTGAGGCAAGTGCCAGCAGTTCTGCCTCGTTGGCTTTGTCCTTTTTCAAGCGTTTGAGCTTGTCTTTCAGGTCAACTACAACTGCTTTTATTTGCGCAGATTCGTCCATCAATGGCTGCATCGCCGCGCGAGCTTGGGCGCGGCGCTCTGCAAAATCCACTGTCCATGAGTAGCGGCTTGAACCTTCAGGTTTGCTGTGGTGCGGCAACATGCGGGAATAACTTGGGAAAGGTTTGTTTGCTGTGATGTCCTGATCTTCCGCGCTGGCATTTTTCGATTCCTCCAGCCGTCTCGGTGTCGCGGTCAAACCAATATGTATAGCGTTTGGATTACGACGGAGCACCTCTGACCATCGCCCCCAGGCCGAGCGATGGCATTCGTCAATGATGATGACGCTGAAGGCGTCTTCGCCATAATGCTCCGACAAAAAGCTGGCGAAACCTTCCTCTTCATCCAGCCCCAGGGTTTGGTAGGTCGCGATATGAACACGTGCATTCTGCGCCGCATTACCACCTTTTTCAGTTCGGACGATGCGGGCATTATCGCCAAATGCCGCTTTTAATTTTGCGTAAGCCTGCTCGCGCAGTTCGTCACGGTCGCACAGGAACAACGCGGGCTTGGGGAGCTGCCCAGCCTGGCTCATGCGCCACAACAGATTGGTTGCGATGATAGTCTTGCCCGCGCCGGTTGCCAGTGTCAGTAACACGCGGGCAGGATCGCCGTTCTGCTGGCACAAGATAATCTTTTCGAATGCCGCACGAATGGCAGCGTCCTGATAGTAGCGAGAAAGCGTCCACGAAGTGGTAGCGAGTATCCGCCTTATTCATGCTCATAGTGCGGTCCTCACAATAACTTTCTGAACGCCTTCGAATTCCGCTGGTAGTTATACATCTGCTGCTTTTTTGCTGGCAGATCACCGATGGCAATTGGCTCAAAGCCACGTTCCATAAACCAGTGCGCAGTCTGAGTCGTTAACACAATAACTTTTGTTAAACCCTGCTTGCGCGCTTCTTTTTCCAATGCTCGCATCAAGTGATCACCGCGCCCGCTTTCCTGATAATTTTTGTGGATGGCGATACACGCAATCTCACCACTTTCTTCATCTAACGGGTAAATAGCTGCGCAGGCGATGATCATGCCTTCCATCTCGATCACTTTAAAATAATCGATTTCGGCTTCCAGTAATTCGCGTGAGCGGTGCACCAGAATGCCGGCAGCTTCCAGCGGAGCAATCAGCTCAAGTATGCCGCCAACGTCATTGATAGTTGCCTGTCGCAACCATTCAAAGTTGTCCTTGGATACCAGCGTACCATTACCTTCGCGGGTGAACAGCTCCTGTATCAATGCACCATTGTCAGCAAAACTGATCAGATGGCAGCGATGCACATTTTTATTGCTGGCTTTAACCGCGGCGGATAGGGATTCCACGGTGATGTTCCTGACAACAGATTCATCCTGAGCGAGTTCTTTCAGCAGCAGATCGGCCTGCACGGGGCTCAAGGTGCTGATCAACTGGCCATCCTTGCCCATGACGCCGCGTTGGGGCACAAACAAAATCAGCTTTTCTGCCTGCATGGCGATGGCGACTTCCGTGGCAACCTCCTCTGCGGACAGATTAAAGACTTCCCCGGTCGGCGAATACCCGAGGTTGGATACCAGCACAATACTGTTCTTATCCAGATGCTGCAAAATCGCCTCGGCGTTGACTTTACGCACGACGCCGGTGAGCGCGTAGTCCACACCCTCAATGATGCCCAGTGGGCGTGCAGTAATAAAATTGCCACGACTGACCTTGATATCCGCACCGTGCATGGGTGAGTTAGCCAGGCCCATGGAAAATTGGGCTTCAATATCAATCGCCATGGCACCAATTGTCTGTTTGATGATCTGCAGGCTGTCAGTGTCGGTGATGCGCAAGCCCTTGTGGTAGCGCAGTTCCTGTCCGGCGCCGCTTAACGCCGCATTAATCTGAGGGCGGGCGCCATGCACCAAGACCAGTTTGACACCCAGGCTGTGCAACAAGGTGATGTCATGCACAATGTGACTGAAGTTCTCATGCGCAATGGTCTCTCCGGTCAGCAATACCACAAACACTTTTTTGCGATGCGCATTGATATAACTGGACGAGTGTCTGAACCAGTCGATGTATTGCGAAAGATTGTCCATGTGTTTTTATTCCGTGGTGCCTTGCTGATGTAATGTTTAATTATGTTGTTGAAATCAGGTGTTCAACAAGGGGGAGACCGGGTTGACACAATAATGTGAAATGAAGCGCCGCAACAGGTCAATGCACGGTTGAACGCGATCCAGGGCCAGATATTCGTCCGGTTGATGAGCCTGATCAATATCTCCGGGCCCGAGCACGATGGTATCAATACCCATATTCTGCAAAAACGGCGCCTCGGTGCCAAAAGCCACCGTGCCAGCGACATGTCCGGTGAGCCGTTCAGCTGTTTTCACCAGATCACTTTCTGCCGGGCATATAAATGCCGGTGCGCCGGGAAACAGGGGCGTAAACTCAAAACCAACCTTCCAGCGCTCAGCCAATGGCCTAAGTCGTTGATCGATTTCAAGGCGCAGCAGTTCAGCTTCCATGCCCGGCAACATGCGAATATCAAACTCCAGCTCGCAATGCCCGCAGATGCGATTGGGATTATCGCCACCATGGATGCACCCAAAATTCATGGTTGGTTTGTCAATCGCAAACAAAGGGCTGCGATAACGCTGTTGTAACTCATTGCGATACCGCATCAGCTCGCTCAACACCTCGTGCATGGCCTCCATCGCGTTTATACCCAGGCTTGGATCAGATGAGTGACCACTGCGGCCTTGCAGTCGAATAGATTCCATCATCACGCCTTTGTGTGCGCGTATCGGTTTCATGCCGGTGGGTTCACCTATGATGGCGTAGCGGGCCTTGGGCCGGCCGATCTCGGCAATTTTCCGGGCGCCAAACATCGATGTTTCTTCATCAGCAGTGGCCAGTACAATCAGGGGTTGCTGCAGTGGCTGGTCCAAGAACGGCTGCACAGCTTCCAGAATCAGGGCAAAAAAACCTTTCATATCCGTGCTGCCAAGCCCGTACAGGCGACCGTCCTTTTGTGTAACCGCCAATGGATCAACCGACCACAGCTCAGGATCCATAGGCACCGTGTCGGTATGCCCAGCCAAGACCAGCCCGCCGGGGCCTTTGCCCAGTGTCGCAATCAGATTGGCTTTAACATGCCCGTGAGTAGGTTCGCACGGCACAATTTCACATTCAAAACCCAGTGCGTCGAACTGTTCTGCCAGGTAATTAATGACGGGCATATTGCTCATGTCCAACGCAGCATTACCTGAACTGATAGAAGGCAGGCTCAACAAGGATTGCATATGGCTGATCAAATTGCGGGAGTTGCTTGCGGGCATGATCGTGAACTCAGTGCGCTGACCGATTATGTCAACGGGGCTACAGAAACGCCTCCAGAACAGTGTTGAGGAACTGATAACCACGCGCCGTGGTCGTTATCCGTTCGCCTTCAATTGTCAGAAGCCCTTGATGCTGCAGGGATTCTACCTGCTTTAGATGGCCGCTGAAAGGCAGCCCGGTCAGCGACTCAAATTGACTGATGCTAAACCCTTCGCGCAGGCGCAAAGCGTTTAACAGAAACTCAACTGGCAGGTCTTGCGACTCTATCGGGTTAGCATCGGCCATATAGGGGTAACGCACCAGCAGATTAGTGCTGGCCTGTGACAGGCTATGCTTGGCGGCCTGTAAGTAATGCGTGGGTTGTTTGCGCTTTCGAAGGCGCAGAATGCGGTTTTTGTGCGGCTCGGTAAGCTTGGCATGTGCACCGGCACCGATACCCAGATAGTCGCCAAAGCGCCAATAATTCAGATTATGGCGCGACGCTTCGCCCTCTCGGGCAAATGCGGAGATTTCGTAGCGCTGCAAGCCCTGCTCCTGTAACAGGGCCAGCCCTGCGTCTTGCATGTCAATCAAGGCATCTTCGGGCGGCAGTGGTGGTGTGTGTTTATAAAACGCCGTGTTGGGCTCTATGGTCAACTGGTACCACGACAGATGTTCGGGCGCAAACCGGATGGCCTTGTGCAGATCAGCCAGCGCGGCGTCGGGTGTTTGTTCCTGCAAGCCGTACATCAGATCAAGATTCAGGCGGTTAAAACCCGCTTTGCGGGCATAGTCGATGGCGCGCTCTGCATCGTGCTGGTCATGGATACGACCGAGGTTTTTGAGTTGCTGCGGGTCAAAACTTTGAATACCCAATGACAAGCGATTGATGCCTGCAGAATAGTAGTCCGCAAATTTTTCCCGTTCTGCTGTGCCCGGGTTGGCTTCCAGAGTGATCTCAATATCACGGCTGAAGTGCAGTGATTTTTGTAGACCATTAAACAGGCGGTCATAGGCGTGGGCTGACAACAGGCTCGGTGTTCCGCCACCAATAAAGATGCTTTCTATTTCGCGCTGCTGAACGTAAGCCAAGTCATGCTGCAGGTCATCGAGCAGGGCGCTGACATAGTCTTCCTCAGGCAATTCCCCCGCGCCTTCATGCTCATGCGAGTTAAAGTCGCAATAGGGGCATTTGCGCACACACCAGGGCACGTGAATATACAGACTCAAGGGTGGAAGCGCGAGAGTCGGCACCTTGGGCGTCACGCAGAGATGCCATAACGCGCGTTAAGTGCTGTCAGCAGCAGTTGGCTTGCCTGCGCCCGGTGACTGATCCGATTTTTCTCGGCAGCGCTCAACTCAGCTGAGCTGCAACCGTGTTGCGGTACCAGAAATACAGGATCGTAGCCAAATCCGCCAGCCCCAGCGGCTGAGTGCAGAATGCTGCCATGCCATTGCCCATGGCAAACCACAGGCGTGGGATCAGACGCATGGCGCAGGAACACCAGCACACAATGAAATTGCGCGCCGCGTTCAGCGTCCGGGACGTCCCGCAGCGCCGCTAATAGTTTGCTGTTGTTGGCGTGATCACGCGCCAGACCTTTCAGGTCAGCAGGCCCTTTGACCTCAGTCGGAAGTTCAGAATAACGCGCTGAATAAATGCCAGGCGCACCGCCAAGGGCATCAACCGCTAGCCCGGAATCGTCAGCAATGGCAGGCAGGCCAGTCATGGCGCTGGCATGACGCGCTTTGATAATCGCATTTTCAATAAAGGTGAGACCGGTCTCTTCTGCGTCATCCACACCCAAAACAGACTGCGCAATAATCTCGACTGGTAGCGCAGACAGCAATGACTGTAGTTCCTTCAACTTGCCTGCATTACTGCTCGCCAGCACAATTTTCTGCATCATTTGCCGCCTTGGTGTCCACGTGCAAAGTGATAAATCGCAATCTCACTCAGCAGATTGGGAAATGCGCGAATAATCGCGCTGTCGCGGTGCTTGTTGTCAACAACCGTTCGAGTGATGACATCAATGTTTTTAGCGCGACAGAAATCATCAAAGTCTCGCACCGTACAAAAATGGATGTTGGGTGTGTCATACCATTGATAGGGCATAAAATTCGAGACAGGCATGCGACCTTTAAAAGCGATGTATGCCCGGCTTTTCCAGTTGCCAAAATTAGGAAAGGTCACAATGCAGTTCTTGCCGATACGCAGCATTTCTTCAACCAGCAGATCGGGATAGTGCACCGCCTGTAAGGTCTGAGTCAGTAACACGGTATCAAAACTGTGGGTTTCAAAATTGCCGAGACCTTTGTTGAGGTCTTGTTGAATGACGTCGATGCCTTTGTGCAGGCAGGCGTCGATTTTTTGGTTATCAATCTCAAGACCTATACCAATGGTGTGTTTGTTGTCGCGCAAGTACGCCAGCAAACTGCCGTCACCACAACCCAGATCCAGCACACGGCTGCCGGGTTTGATCCACTTCTGAATAATTTCCAGATCAGCGCGCATCAGTTGGCCACCTCTTGCTTTACACGGTTCAGGTAGGTGGTCATGGCTTGCATGTATCGTGGCACTGGCAACAGGAAGGCGTCATGGCCTTCATCCGCTTCAATGTCCAGATAACTTACTTGTTTGCCGGCCTTTAACAGAGCGGTAACAATCTCCTGCGTGCGTTCGGGAGGAAAGCGCCAGTCGGTGCTGTACGACACCAGCAGAAAGCGGCAATCACTTTTTGCAAAGGCTTTGCTGAGGTCACCATCGTAATCCACGCTGGGATCAAAATAATCCAGGGCTTTGGTCATCAACAAGTAAGAGTTGGCATCAAAGGTTTCTGAAAAACGTTCCCCTTGATAATGCAGGTAACTTTCCACTTGAAAGTCCACGTCAAAACCGAAGCTGAGTTTGCCGGCACGCAAATCACGGCCGAGATTCAAAGAGGCTTCTTTTATCTCTTGTGTGGCCTTGCCAAATTTCTCGCGCATGGCGCTATCGGACAAATAGGTGATGTGTCCGACCATGCGCGCCAGCATCAGGCCTTTTTTGGGAATAACACCGTGATCCCGGTAACGGCCTGCATGAAAGTCAGGATCACCGGTAATGGACTGCCGTGCCACTTCATTAAAGGCGATATTCTGTGCGGACAGTTTGGGAGCAACAGCCAGCATGATGGCATGACGCACGCGCTCCGGATAACTGATAGACCAGCGCATGACCTGCATACCACCCAGGCTGCCACCAATTACTGCCGCCCATTGTTGAATACCGAGCCGGTCAGCCAGGCGTGCCTGACTATTCACCCAGTCGCGTACGGTCACTACCGGGAAGTCCGGGCCATACCAGGTGCCAGTATCCGGATTGATTGATGCCGGCCCGGTACTGCCTGCGCAGCCGCCAAGATTATTCAGGCTGACCACAAAAAAATGATTGGTATCGATCGGTTTGCCGGGTCCGATACACACATCCCACCAGCCCGGTTTTTTATCATCCATGCTGTGATAGCCCGCAGCATGATGGTCACCGCTCAGCGCAGGGCAAATCAGAATGGCATTGGATTTCTCCGCATTCAGTTCACCGTAGGTTTCCACCATCAGGTCGTAGGTTTTGATGACTTTTCCACTGCGCAAGCTAAGGGGTTCATCAAAATGAAAACGCTGCGGACTGACTATTCCGACGGAATCTTCCGGAAGGAAATCGGGCATGATGTTGTGTAATCCTCAAGCAGGCTTTGGAGACAGTGCTGTGCGCAACTTAACGGGTTGCGGGTTTCAGATCAGCAAGATCGGGCAGTCGTCCGGGTTTGCAGATACTGATCTGTTTCTGTTTGCTGCTTTCTCCCCTGATAATACTGATGTTCTGTTGTGGTACTGCAAATTCGCTGGCCAGAAACCGGATCAAATGCGCATTGGCTTTGCCATCAACAGGCGGTGCGCTGATTCGCAGTTTAATCTGATCGCCAAGTTGTTCTCCAAAGGCATCTTTGCCGCCACGTGGCTGAATTTTGCAGTTAAGTATGAGTTGATCACCTTGCCAGCGATACCAGCGTGGAATCTCCTCTTGGTCTGTCTCCTGAGCCGGCATCACATGCCAGGTACAAATGCCGGATTAGCCCCAATGGGTGCAACCAGCAGAATTTTCAGTATCTGAATACTCAGGAACACAAAAATCGGAGACAGATCAAGGCCGCCCATCGACGGCAACAAGCGTCGAAAGGGTGCCATGATGGGTTCGGTCAATTGACGGACCAGCACCAGTGCGGGATGTTCACTAAACGGTGCAATAAAACTGGAGACAATCGACACCAGCAGCGACCAGAAATAGATGTCCAGAATGAAGTTGAGAATGCCGCCCACTGCCCAAGTCAGGATCAGACCAACCCCCGGCAGATCAAACCCGGCCATAAAAATCAAGGCACAAATCAGGATGCTTTCGACCAGTACCGCAAACACCAGCGTCGCAAAATCAACGCCTTTAAAACCCGGTATAAAACGACGGAACAGCTGTACACCAGGATCGGTCGCGCGCACGATCATCTGTGTAATGGGATTATAAAAATCCGCCCGGGATATCTGCAGCAAAAAACGCAGCAGCACTGCCAGCATATACAGTGTACCGAGGGTGCTGACCAACAAACTGCCAATATTGCCAAGTGCATTCATGTTGTAGTCTCTTACCGGGTCACATGTGCGACCTATCTTAAAATTATTTAGCGAGTTCGGCCGAGCGCTGCTGCGCAGCTGCAACGGCGTTGGCGACAATACGCTCAAAACCATCGTGCTGGAAGCTTAACAAGGCCTGTTCAGTTGTACCACCTGGCGATGTGACCCGACGGCGCAGTTCAGCAGGGCCAACATCGCTGTCAGCGGCTAATTTGCCAGCCCCTAACGCAGTTTGAATGCTGAGCTGGCGCGCGACCGTGGCATCAAGCCCCAATGAGGTTGCAGCTTTTTCCAGTGCTTCTATCATCAGGAAAAAATAGGCCGGGCCACTGCCAGAGAGGGCGGTGACAATATCAATGTCCTGCTCGGTTCTGAGCCAGCACGTAATGCCAACCGCAGACAAAATATCGCCTGCCAGCGCGATATCACTCGCTGAGCAGTGCGCATTCGCAAACAGGCCAGTTGCACCTTCACCAACCAGCGCCGGTGTGTTGGGCATACAACGGACAATCGCACGTGTTTCACCCAGCCAAGACTCCAGTGATTTCAGGGGAATGCCAGCCGCGATGGAGATGATCAGGCATCCCGGCTTTTTTATGTGATGTTGCAGTTCTTTACACACGGCCGCCATTACCTGCGGTTTGACAGCCAGGATAATGACATCGGCATTGGCGGAGACTTCCGCCGTGCCGCCAATCTGAATGCCACAATCGGTCTGCAGAGACAGTAATTTTTCAGGATCAATATCAGTAGCATGCAGGTGAGCAGCCGGCACGGACTTGGCCAACAGGCCCCGAATCAGGCTGTTGGCCATGTTGCCAGCGCCAATAAACGCGATGTGACTATTTTTCAAAGCGATACTCCCAATCTCAGAAGCCGGTATTCTAGCGCAGTGACAGCTGCCTTGCAGCGCCTGACTGGCGAGATCAGGATTCAATGGCGTTAAATTCCTTGCTGAAGATTGTCCAGAAGCTTAGAAACAGCGTGGCAATCAACGGCCCGATCACAAAGCCATTGATGCCCAGCATGCTGATGCCGCCGAGTGTCGAGAATAGTACGATGTAGTCAGGCAGCTTGGTATCACGCCCTACCAGAATCGGGCGCAACACATTATCCGCTAGCCCAATGATTACGGCGCCATAAGCAATCAGGATGGATGCTTTTTCCCACTCCCCGGTGGCATAGAGATAAATGGCCATCGGGAGCCATACCAAAGAGGCCCCAACAGCAGGCACCAGTGACAGAAAAGCCATGACAACGGATAACAACAAGGCTGCAGGTAGGCCCAGCAACCAGAAAATCAGGCCGCCGAGCGCGCCTTGCACCAAGGCAACAACGAGGTTGCCTTTAACAGTAGCACGAGCAACTTCAGCAAATTTCTGAAACAACAACTGCCGACGTTCGAAGCTCAAGGGGATGGCGTCCTGCATCCAGTTGACAATGCTTTCACCATCTCGTATCAGGAAGAAGCTCAGATACAGCATCAAACCTAGGCTGAGCGTGAACATCAGGGCGTTGCGCCCCCAGTTCAACGCCTGTTGGGAAAGAATACGGCTTAAACCAATAGCCGATTCCGACAGGATGTTGCGAATGCTGCCGGTATCAATGCCCAAGCGAGTCAACAGATCGGGCAGAAGTGGCACGGCGTTGCCTATGCTGTCCAGAATATCTTGCGGGTTCAGCTGCTGACTCTCGATCAGCTGGTATAGTTGAGCGCCTTGCCGGACAAATCCAAACGCAACAACGATCACTGGCATGACGACCAGCACAAAGCCGATGAGCAGTGTGCAAAATGCCGCGAGTGAGGGGCGATAGCCAAAGTTGTGATTGAGGCGGCGCTGCAGGGGATTAAACAGCAAGGCCATGATGCCCGCCCAGAAAATTGCGCTCCAGAACGGCAGTAGCAGCAGTACAAACAGCAAACTCAGCGCAATCAACACGCCAATAAATGTACGCTTTTCCATCACGTCGCGCATTGTGTTATCCCTCATGTACTGCGTCTGCGCAGCATTCGCCATAATTCAATGATTCGGGGAGGTTGACCGGTGCGCAGAATACCCTGTCGAAATACCCGGCCAGATAACCACAGCACGGTGATTGTGGTGACAACCAGCAGTACTGTTGTGCCAACCACATCAATCATGGGCGGCTGCGCCGCGGCCCGATTCATCATGGTAAATGGCGTGAACAGTGGAATCCATGACATCACCCTGGCCATGGTGCCATTGGGATCCTGGGCGATAAAGCTCATCGTCAGGATAGGCACCATCATCACCATCATCAGCGGCATCATCAGACTCTGAGCTTCTTTGAGGGTATTACACAGGCTGCCGATTGCCAGAAAAATGCCGGCATACAGCGTGTAACAGCACAGGTAATAAAACACAAAATACGGGATCAGGTCTGAACCCAGTAGCACATCCAGAATCTGCACTATCATGGTGGTTTCAAGGGTCTGGTACAGTTGTATAAATGCAAAAAAAGACGCCAGCCATGCCAGTATGGTGGTGATCCCTGTTGCACCGATCCCCAGCAATTTGCCCATCATCAACTCGCCCGGTGTGACGGATGCCAGCAACACTTCGATGATGCGGTTGGACTTTTCTTCGATGGTGTTACTGAGCAGATACTGCACACTCTGCATCAGTGAAATAAAAATCAGATACACAAAACCCATCGGTGCCCATTGCCGAAAGGTATCCGCTAGACTGACCTGTTCGTCGCCTGCAACTTTACCCGGATCCATTCGACTAACCGGTAAACGCGTGCGTTGAACATCGCGCACAGCATTAACATCAATATTGCGCTGGATATATTCCTGTTGCCGGATCGCGTTGTTGATGCTGGTCTGGATGGCGTTTGACAGGCGGGTATCGGTGAGATTGCCGGCCCAGTACTGCACGCCACGCGGCCCGGTGTCGTTTTGAAGCCCGCTCTGCATTGTAGTCACTGGCCGCACGATATCGCTGTTCACATCTGCGGGTATCAGGATCAGCGCAAACAGGCTGATCTGATTGTCTCCAGCGGGCAGTCTTCTTTCGCCATTGAGGAACGGACGCAAAGTCTCGATAATTTGTTCGGGAGGGGCGGACAGATCCAATTCTGGTGGAGGCACGGCTGCAATAAATTGTTCGCGAGGTTCTTCAAAATCTGGAGTGCCCGCGCGCAGATAGGGTCTTGCCATCTGCAAGGCAAAGGACAGTCCGCCGTTGCTGAGCCAATCATCCAGTGCCGCAACCTCATCATTGCCAAAGTCATCCAGTAACTGGTCCATTTGGTTGGAGGGCTCATTACTGACGGCAAAATTGGCGCTGTCGCTGCGATTTTCCTGTAGGTAGCGCATGAAGTCTTGCATGACCCGGCGCTGGTGTTCGCGCCGAATTGCGATCTCGACAGAGTCGGCGTATTGCCCTGTTTGATCAATCAGCAAGTAATAGCGGGTGGGCGTTGCCGTTGCCAGTCGGGTTGATATATGGAAGATCATAAAAAAGACAATGGGCACTAATAAAACGCCAATCCAGAATCCCTTGGTCTTGACGTTCTCAAGATACTCCCGCCATGCAATTAGCAGCGTGACTCTCATGCCCGTATTCTCATATTACTACGCTCATCGGAAGTTATGTTCCCGGGCTTCCTGACCCACCAGATGCACAAAAACATCGTGCAGACTGGTTTGGGTAAAGTCAAAACGGCTGAGACTGATTCCATTTTGGAAACAATGTTGCAGAATCAACTGGGGGTTGGTGTGTTCTTTTACGTACAGCTCCCACTGTCGTGTGCCGGGAAGGCGGCCTTCGCCACTCACCGAGGTTTCGCAGACGGACAGCACGCCGTCCAGATCTGCCAGCGCGGCCACATCGTTCTGGCACTCAAGAATCACCCTGCGCGGAATGATGGCGCGCGCTTCGTCAACCGTGCCATCAAAGACCTTGCTGCCTTGCGTGATCAACAGCAGGCGCTCACAAAGCCGCTCCGCATGCTGCATGATATGAGTCGAAAAGATGACAGTCTGGCCATTGTTTTTTAAGTCGCGGATCAATTGTTCGAGCACTTCCTGATTGACCGGGTCCAGTCCGGAAAACGGTTCGTCAAGAATCACCAGTTCGGGATTGTGCGCAATTGACGAAAGCACCTGCACTTTCTGTCCCATACCTTTAGATAGCGACTCCACGGTGGAATTGGCAAAATCCTTCAGTCCGTATTGTTCCAGCAGCTCAAATGCACGCAATTTTGCGTCTTTACGATGAATGCCTTTCAGTGATGCAAAGTAGGAAATGATGGCCCAGACCTTCATTTTTTTATAAAGGCCTTTTTCTTCTGGCAAGTAACCAATGCGGTCGCGAACCTGCATGGCTGATTTGCAACCAAGCACTTCAATCTCGCCTTCATCCGGGCGAATAATGTCGAGGATCATCCGAATGGTGGTGGTTTTCCCTGCGCCATTGGGGCCAAGAAAACCATACACTGAGCCTTTGGGAATGCTCAGATTGATGCGGTTAACGGCGGTAAAGTCACCGTAGCGCTTGGAAACATTGCTTAACGACAATACGGTTGATGACATCTCTCGGTTCCGAAATATCCTTGTCAAGCAGTCATCCCGGGAAGGACGCTGGGCCGCTTGTGCCTGTTAACCGAGTGTAGCACAGCCGAGCAAATGGAAAAGCCGGAGATCCTGAGATGTCCGGCTTTGTTAAAGAGCTACCCGGCAGCCTTCTGGAGGCACATCTGCTGCAATGTTTCAGCTCAGTTTGCCAGGTACTTATTGATTGCCTCAGCAACTTTTCGACCTTCATCAATCGCACGCACGACCAGCGATTGGCCACGACGGCAGTCGCCGGCGGCAAACACTTTTGGGTGGTTAGTCCGGAAGTCACCATACGCCGCTTTGTAGTTGGAGCGAGCATCCACCTCCAGACCCAAAGGTTTGGTGATGTACTGTTCCGGGCCAAGGAATCCCATGGACAACAGAATCAGATCGGCTTCCCAGAACTTGACGGTGCCGGGGATTTCTTTAAAGCTGGCGTCCACTTCTACCGTGTTGATGCCCAACAATTTGCCGTTTTCATCCCG
>DITX01000055.1:1778-5872 GCA_002422225.1 Gammaproteobacteria bacterium UBA6173 | reverse complement strand
TTGCGGGCCCGGGCGTAGTAGCCGAGGCCGGTCCACAGGTGCAAAACGTCATCGATAGGGGCTGCGGCCAGCGTCTGCAAAAAGGGGAAGCGCTGCATAAACCGTTGGTAGTAGGGGATAACGGTGCCGACCTGGGTTTGTTGCAGCATAATTTCTGACACCCATACCCGGTAGGGGGTGGCGTCGTGTTGCCAGGGTAAGTCATGGCGTCCATGCTCATGAAACCATGCCAGCACCTTGGCCGGGTCAAGCGGGGTGACGGTCGTGTCTGTCATGGCTGTGGCAGCAGATCTCGCAAACGGTCACGTACACGATCTACCTGTTCCCCAATGGCGTCGCTGGCGCGGCGCTCAATTTCGCCGCGTGCTATTTGTGCAAAGACTTCGCGTACGCGCTGTAGGTCGGGGCTGCAATACCTGACCGGTGAGTCGGTGAATGCGGCGTCGCAGCGAATAGGCCAGGCAACATTCTGGTAGTTTTCATTCACGCGGATGGATTGCGGTGCAGGTTCTCCCAACACGGTGAAAGCGAGTTGGTAGTCAAAGCTGCCTTCCTGAAGATTGATGCCACCGGTGCCGGCAATGTCAAAGTTATCCAGGCGCATGGCGAATTCCTGGCCGCTGCTTATGCCGTTGGAGAAATTCAGCACGGCTTCGGTGTTGTTGATTTGCACGACATCGGGCCAGGCCGAAGCCATGTCACCACTGGGGCTGAGTACGGAAATTGCCGAGAACACTTGTTTCAACATAGCTATGTTGACCGAACTTTCGCTGAGCTTAACCCGGCTGCTGCCGGTGATGCTGTTCATCAGTGCATTGACGCTGTTGCCACTCATGACATGGGTAGTGTTCAGATCAAAGCGGCCGGTAAAAAAGTTCAGGCGCGGAATGTCAGCACTTAAGGTGGTGGCGTTGATGTTGGAAAGTTCGCTGGTCATCGCCAGTTGCGCCAGTGTGTTTCTGGCGTTCAGTCTGACGGTCATGTCCAGATCGCCTCCATAAAACCCGGCGGACTGGGTGTCGAGGTTTAACTGGCCGTTTTCCAACACCAGCCCGAATTGTAGGGGCGAAAATTGCAGGCCGGCAATTGTCAGTGCGTTGATATTGTGTGCGCCTCTGGCGTTTACGCTTTTTAATAAATCAAGAGGCAGCTCGATATCCGTTGCGGGCTCGGCCGGGTTCTCTTCAGTAACCTCAGGCGCTGGGGGTAACCACGCATCCAGATCGATTGCGGCGCTGCTCAATTCGTATCCGATTCGCAGTGGGCGGTTGCTTTGAGCATAAATTACATCGCCGTTCAGCGTCAGGCGATCGCCTTGCTCTCCCCCCAGCCCGAGTTCGAGACTTTCAAGTCTCACGCCGCTGGGGTCGCCGTTTGCTATCAGCTGATGAATGGTGAGTTGTTGCTGATTGGGTGGGGGCAGGGCGCTTTCATCACTGCTGACAAAGTTGGCTAGTAAGTGCGGCAGGGGAAAGGTGTTGCTACGTAGATTGACGTTCCAGCTTGGGTCGGTGAGGAAGTTGGCAGCTGCCACATTGCCACTCAAGCTTAATGGGCTGAGGTCAAGTTTCAGTGCGTCCAAGGCCAGGGTGGCGGCGTTGTAGTCCACTTTGGCCGTGGTCTCCAAGGCCAGGGACAGATTGCCGTTACCTGCGTAATCAACCAGCTCCATCAAAAGCGATAAGGCAAAAGGGCGGTTCTCAAGATTGGTGTCGCTGCTCACCAGGTTGATGTTTTGCACGCTCATGTTGGTGCCGGTTTGCAGATTCTGAACAGACAGGCTGGCGTTGCTGACCCGGATTTGCCTGATATTGACGGCAATAGGTAACTCGGCGCTGCCAGGCTCGACGACGACGGCAGCGTTTTCAGAGCCTGCGGCCGGCCAGTTGCTGCGGCCTTGGCTGTCAACAATCCAATTAACATGCAGATTTTCTGCGATAAATTCTTCTACATTGAGTTCGCTGCGAAACAGGCCGGCAGGATCAACACGCAATGAAATGGTCGAAAATGATGCGAGCTCCTGCGGGCTGTCGGGGTTGCGCAGGCGCACATCCTGAATGCTCAGCCCAAACACCGGACGAAACGTCCAGCCCATATCGCCGGCAATCTGCAGCTGCAGCCCTGATTGCTGTGCCACCGTGTTTTCCAAGGCGCTGCGGTAACGATTGGGATCAATGACGGTGAGCAGAACAAGCACTAATCCCACCGCCAATGCGACGATGCCGGCGACGGCGATAATCAGAATTTTTATTAACTTGCTCATAGCATTACCTCACTGAAGCTGACTGCTGAAAAGTGTAACGGATTGAGCGAGTCAATGCACCGCTGACGCGACATGCTGGCCGATAAGCGCAATGCAGGCGTATAATGCCGCCGCGCTGCCGTCTTCCAGCAACAACTATCAGGATACTATCAATGACTGATCAGCCATTAAATCGTCAGGCTACCGTAGAGCGTAATACCAAAGAAACGCAGATTCGTGTCAGCGTTAACCTTGATGGCTCAGGCATGTTCAAGTGCCAGACGGGTGTGCCTTTTCTTGATCACATGCTGGATCAGGTGGCACGCCATGGTTTGATCGACATGGACATTTATGCGGTAGGTGATCTGGAGATTGATGCTCACCACACCGTGGAAGATCTGGGTATCACGCTGGGCCAGGCATTTAACAAAGCCCTGGATCGCAAAGGCATCCGTCGCTACGGGCATGCCTATGTGCCACTTGATGAGGCCTTGTCGCGTGTGGTCATCGACTTCTCTGGCCGGCCTGGTCTTGAGTATCACGTGCCGTATACGCGTGGCTCGGTGGGCGGCTTTGATGTGGATCTGTTTTATGAGTTTTTTCAAGGATTTGTAAATCACGCCTTGATTACCCTGCACATAGATAATCTGCGTGGTCACAATACGCACCACCAGGCTGAAACCGTATTCAAAGCGTTTGGCCGGGCTTTGCGGATGGCGATGGAAATCGATCCGCGCAGTGCTAACGTTATCCCGTCCACCAAGGGCAGTCTCTGAGATAAAGATGTGTGGCAGCATGATTGTCAAAATCAGTTGCCGCACAGGATCAAGCAATCATGAATAGAGTCGCAGTTATTGATTACGGGATGGGCAATTTACATTCCGTGTCAAAGGCGCTTGAAAGTCTGGGTAGTGATGTTCAGGTGGAGATCACCAGTGATGCCAGTCGCATTCTGAGCGCCGATCGCATTGTATTCCCCGGTGTGGGTGCTATTCGCGACTGTATGGCCGAAATTCTCAGGCTGGGCATTGATCACATCGTGCGAGACGCGGTTGCCTCAGGCAAACCGGTGCTCGCGATCTGCGTCGGAATGCAGGCCTTGATGCAATCCAGCGATGAAAATGGATATGTACCTTGCCTGGGCTTGTTGCCGGGCAGCGTCAGACGTTTTGGCGGCACTGGCACCATGCTTGATACCGATGGCAATCGCCTGAAGGTGCCGCATATGGGGTGGAATAACGTGCGCCAGATCCAGGCGCATCCCTTGTGGCAAGGCATTGATGACAACAGTCGTTTCTACTTTGTACACAGTTATTTTGTAGAGCCCACCGATAAAAACCAACTGGCCGGCGAGACTGAGTACGGTCACACCTTTGCCGCGGCCTTAAGCAAAGATTCGCTGTTTGCTGTCCAGTTTCACCCGGAAAAAAGTCAGCATTGTGGTCTGCAATTGTTGAGAAATTTTCTGGCCTGGAATGGTCAGTGCCATCAATAGAAACTGCTATAAAGGAACAACAATGCTGGTAATTCCTGCAATTGATCTGAAAGACGGCCAGTGTGTGCGCTTGCGCCAGGGGCGGATGGAAGACTCGACGGTATTCTCTGATGATCCGGTCAAAACCGCTGGCCACTGGCGTGCGCAAGGCGCTCGTCGTTTGCATCTGGTCGACCTGAATGGCGCCTTTGNNGATCTGCCTTTGCAGATTGGTGGTGGCATTCGTGACTTAAAAACCATTGAGTACTATCTGAATGTGGGTGTCAGTTACGTCATTATTGGTACCCAGGCTGTGCGTCATCCGCCGTTTGTGGCGGAAGCCTGCAAGGCCTTTCCCGGTCGGATCATTGTGGGTCT
>DITX01000055.1:0-1733 GCA_002422225.1 Gammaproteobacteria bacterium UBA6173 | reverse complement strand
GACGGCATGATGCAGGGCGTCAACGTGGAAGCCACCTTGCGGCTGGCGCGCGCGTCCAGCATTCCTGTGATTGCATCCGGTGGTGTCAGCCGGATGGCTGATATCGAAGAATTGCTGAAAGTAGCGCACACAGACACTGGCGCGGGCATTATGGGTGCAATTACCGGGCGAGCCATCTACGAAGGCGCTCTGGATCTCGCAGCGGCACAGCGCTACTGTGATGAAAACCGACGCGACCAACAACCTGGCGATCAACAACGCAGCGATCAACAGTAATCAGTTACGGGGCAGTTTATGGCACTGGCGAAACGTATTATCCCCTGTCTTGATTGCGACAAAGGTCGCGTGGTCAAGGGTGTCAAATTTCTGGATATCCGCGACGCGGGTGACCCGGTTGAAATCGCCCGGCGTTACAGCGATGCGGGCGCAGATGAAATTACCTTTCTGGATATCACGGCATCCCATGAAGGCCGCGAGACCACGGTAAAAACGGTAGAAGCAATTGCCTCTCAGGTGTTTATTCCGCTGACCGTGGGCGGGGGTATCCGGACCTTGGAAGATATCCGCACCATGCTCAATGCCGGTGCCGACAAAGTATCCATCAATACCGCCGCAGTGACCAATCCGGAATTTGTGCGGCAGGCCGCTGAAAAATTTGGGTCGCAGTGTATTGTGGTTGCGGTGGACGCCAAAAAAGTCAGTGCTGAAGGTGAGCCTGATCGCTGGGAAATCTTCACGCATGGTGGCCGCAAGCCCACCGGTCTGGATGCCATTGAATGGGCAAAAAGAATGGTGAGTTACGGCGCAGGCGAAATACTGTTGACCAGTATGGACAGGGATGGCACCAAAATAGGATTTGACCTGGCGCTTAACCGTGCTATCAGTGATGCCGTTGACGTGCCGGTGATTGCATCAGGTGGCGTNNCCAGCATTTTTCACTTTGGTGAGCACAGCATCCCGGAAGCCAAGCAGTATATGGCCGACCGTGGCATTACCATGCGGCTGTAGTTTTCAATGCGTATGCCAACATCACCGATACCGGCACCACTTCAATGCGCTTCTCTGCCAGCAGCGGTAGCGCGGATTCCAGATAGGCGAGTGTTTCGGGGTAGGGATGCCCGATCGCCACGGCATAACCCTGCTGTTTGGCGAGTGCCACCGCGCGTTTGAATTCAATATCAATGGCTTCCGCCGTCTGGGTATTGTCCAGAAACACATGTCGGCGCAGCGCGGGCACAAAAAACTGTGCAGCTGTTGTTGCTGCCACGCTGTCACGCGTTGTCATGCTGTCAACAAAATAAAGATCGCGGGTTTTGAGCTCCTGCATGACCCATTGCATGGGCTGCGCTGCCGCGGTCAATTCGCTGCCGGTATGATTGTTGACACCTTTTATATACGGAATGTCGGCAAGCGCCGCTCTGAATACCGTTAAGAACTCGTCTTCACTTTGATCCAGCGTGAGCCCGCCCTGTCCCAGATCCATGCCGGAAAGATTGCTCATGGGTGCGTGTAACATCAATTCCCGGCCAGCACGATGAGCGGCTTCAGCCAGCATTTTGCCATGGGGAGTATGCGGGATGACCGCAAAGGTGATCTGCGCTGGCAACTGTATGGCACGCATACCGGCATCGGCGCTGTAACCTATGTCATCCAGAATGACGACCAGTTTTGCCAAAGACTGTTCATGCTCTAAAGGCTGTTCCTTTACCAAGGCAGGTTCAGGTAACAAGGCA
>DITX01000001.1 GCA_002422225.1 Gammaproteobacteria bacterium UBA6173 | reverse complement strand
GCGTTTATGATTCTGATCACTCAACAGTACAACATTCAAGGCACCTTGCCGGTAGGTGAGTTCCTGGTCCAAAACGTACCAGGTGATACCGTCATCAGCTCGGCTGCTTTTACGCAAATGGCATTGCAAAGTGTGTTTGGTGGTTTTGGCCCGGTGTTTGTGGGTATTGCGTTGTTCTTTTTTGCCTTCACCACCATCCTGGCCTACTACTACATTGCAGAGACCAATATTGCGTATCTGAACCGCTACTTCAAAGCCCGCATCCCGATGTCATCGTTAAAGGTTGTCCTGATGACCATGGTGGCCTACGGCATGGTGAACAGCGCCGGTTATATCTGGACCATTGGCGACATTGGTGTTGGCCTGATGGCGTGGATTAATATCCTCGGCATCCTGATGATCTTTTTTGTCGCAAACCCCGCCATTCTTTGTCTGCGCGATTATGAAGCCCAGATGAAAGCAGGCGGCCCCATCGGGTTTGACCCCAAAAGCCTGGGCATCAAAAACGCCACATTCTGGGAGAAGCGCTTGGAGAAGCAGGTTGATTCTGCAATAGCCGTTGCAGAAGTTCAGTCTAATTCACATACCAAGCACTGAAACCATTTAGCAACATTTGTACTGATACGGTCACCAGTATCATGCCCATGAGGCGCTCGATGGCTTTCAAGCCACGGGCGCCCAGCACCTTGTAGAGTTTTTGTGACAACAGCAGGATCACCGCCGTCAACCCCCACGCGCCCATCAGTGCCAGCAACCAATCGCCGCTGCGATCAGGACCGGTCTCTGCCAACAGCACCAAGGTTGCCAGCACTGATGGTCCAGCGATTAACGGCATGGCTAAAGGCACAATTAGCGGCTCGCCTTCGGCGTCGTCGTCGCCCATCACGCCGCCACGCGATGGAAAAATCATGCGGATGGCAATGATCATCAACACCAATCCCCCACCGATGGAAATCGCTTCGCGCGACAATCCCAACAGTTTGAGAATGCCTGGACCAGCAAACAAAAACAGCAGCATCAGTGCCAGCGCAATCAGTAGCTCCCGAATCAAAATACGACGCCGACGCTCGGGCACCACACGCGACAACACACTCAGGAAAATCGGGATATTACCCAGTGGATCCATGATCAGGAATAAAGTGACGGCGGCAGCAAACGTTTCCATACAGGCTCTCTCTTTTTAGAATTGTCCGACATCGGAACCCATCCGACGAAAGTGATCATGGTAGTGGGAATATGGCATCTGTTCAAATTTCCCACATAAAGCAAAGGCTGCTACCATACCCTCCGCTTCACAACTGATTCACCCGCTATTTTGCTGACAGTAAGGACCTTGCGCGTGCATACACCATTGGTGGTAGATCTGGATGGCACGCTGATTCACACGGACATGCTCCATGAATCAGCGCTTAAAGTGCTGCGTGATCATCCATTAAGCACCTTGATGATTCCATTGTGGTTAGTGCGCGGCAAAGCTGTTCTCAAAGAGCAACTGGCCAGTCGTCTGAAATTTGATGCCAGTATTCTGCCCTATAACGAACAATTGCTGCCGTGGTTGCGCGCGCAGAAGTCAGCCGGCCGCCAACTGATTTTATGTACCGCTTCCGACCAGAAAATTGCAGACGCCGTCGCTAACCATCTGAATTTATTTGATGAAGTCATGGCCAGCGACGGTCAGACCAATTTGTCGGGTATCCATAAAGCCAGCGCCCTGTCCGAACGCTTTTATCCAACGGGTTTTGATTATGTGGGCAACTCGCACAAAGACCTGCCGGTCTGGCAGCATGCCAATCGCGCAATAGTTGTAAATGGGCCGCCGGGTCTCGCTGATAAAGCTCGGCAGGTGTGCCAGGTAGACCATGAGTTTCCAGCGCCCAAAACCAGCCCCTTGACCTGGCTTAAAATGATCAGGGCGCATCAGTGGCTGAAGAACCTGCTGTTATTTGTGCCCATGCTGGCCGCCCACGAATTTGATAGTCCTGCATTACTGCCGGTCATGATCATGGCGTTTTTTGCGTTCAGCTTTTGTGCTTCTGCGGTCTATATCACCAATGACCTGCTGGATCTGGAAAGCGATCGCCTGCACCCGCGCAAACGTCGACGCCCGTTTGCTTCGGGCTTGGTACCTGCCTGGCAAGGGGTGTTGTTGATGCCGGTGTTACTGCTGGCCAGCGTGGTACTGGCAGTACAAGTGGGCACCGAGTTTTTACAATGGTTGGTGTTGTATTTTGTGCTGACCTGCGCGTATTCGTTTGGACTCAAACGTCTGGTGCTGGTCGACTGTATGGCGCTGGCCATGTTGTATACCTTGCGAATTATTGCGGGTGCAGCGGCCGCCGGCACAGCCATCACGTTCTGGTTATTGGCTGAATCGGTATTTTTATTCTTGTCACTGGCCTTTGTGAAGCGATATGCCGAATTGCAAATGTCGGTTCAGACCGGGGCCATAAAAGCCCACGGTCGCGGTTACTACACCAGCGATGCGCCCATGATTCAGACCTTAGGGATAATCTCTGGATATATCGCAGTGCTGGTGCTGGCGTTATATCTGAATACTGACGCCGTGATGCAACTGTATCAATACCCGGCCTTTGTGTGGGCTGCTATCCCGTTTATGTTGTTCTGGATAAGCTGGATGTGGATGCAGGCCAACCGCGGCAATATGCATGACGATCCGCTGGTATTTGCGGTCAAAGATAAAGCCAGTCTGTTTGCCGGACTAGGCTTTGCCTTGGTGCTGGTGATCGGCACGGTGGGCTGGCCGTGGTGAAGATTTCTTCCTGGGGCAGGCTCAGCCAAGATAAGCATCACGTGATCAGTTTGTCTGACCACCATCAAGCAGCCGGTCTGATTCAACAATCCAACCCGGGCATCTGTTTTGGCAATGGCCGCAGTTATGGCGATGTCTGTCTGAACCCCGGCGGCACACTCTGGCAGACATCCACACTGAATCGGTTTATCCACTTTGATGAACAGACCGGGCGGTTGCGCTGCGAAGCAGGTGTATTGCTGCGGGACATTCAACGCACGCTGGTGCCGCGTGGCTGGATGTTGCCGGTCACACCGGGCACCCAGCTGATTACCGTCGGCGGCGCCATCGCCAATGATGTCCATGGTAAGAACCACCATGTTCTCGGCTCCTTTGGAGATCATGTGCACGCGTTTCGTTTGTTAAAAACCGATGGCACCTTGCTGGATTGTTCGCCGCACACCAATCTGTTCAAGGCCACCATCGGTGGCATGGGTTTAACCGGCATTATTCTGGACGCAGAGCTTCAGTTACGCGCAATCAAAAGTCCGTGGCTGACTACCGATACCGTTCCCTACCATTCGCTCGATGAGTTTTTTGAACTGGCTGACGCATCTGAACAGGCCTGGGAACACACCGTGTCGTGGATAGACTGTTTATCCGGCAGCCAGGCGCGTGGTATTTTCCTGCGCGCCAATCACGCCGATGCCGCGCCAGCCGGTAACAAAGCGCCGTCCGCAAAGCAGCTCACCATGCCACTGACACCGCCGCTGTCACTGGTCAATGGCCTGAGTCTGCGCCCCTTTAATGAGTTGTACTACCGCTTGCAGGCACGCAAGGCCGGCCCGAGCGTTGCGCACTACGAACCGTTTTCATATCCACTGGATGCCTTGCAGCACTGGAACCGTATGTATGGCCCGCGCGGTTTTTATCAGTATCAGTGCGTGGTGCCCCGCACTAACGCGCGCGATGCGATTGCGGCACTGTTGGACAGCATTCGTCATGCGGGCGCAGGTTCCTTTCTGGCGGTGTTAAAAACCTTTGGTGACCGACCGGCGCCTGGCTTACTGAGCTTTCCCATGCCGGGTGCCACCCTGGCACTGGATTTCCCCAACAAGGGTAGCAAGACCTTGCAGCTATTTTCTGTGCTCGACAATATCGTACGCGAGGCCGGCGGTCGCCTGTATGCCGCCAAGGATGCGCGCATGCCAGCAGACATGTTCGCGGCGGGTTATCCGAATGTGCCCGAATTTTTAACACACCGCGATCCCGGCATCAGCTCAGCCATGTCACGTCGCCTGTTTGGCAGTTAAATACTAAAACCAGCATTCTGAGAGATCAACATGGCCACAGCCTCCAACACCCCACAACGTATCGTGATTATCGGTGCCACCTCTGGCATCGCCGAACACTGCGCCCGATTGTGGGCTCAACAAGGGGCCAGTCATCTGGTGCTGGTCGCCCGCAATCAGGAAAAACTGACGTTAATCGAGCAGGACCTGCGGGTACGCAACCCGGCACTGCAAATCCGCTGCCAGACAGGTAACTTTACCGACCCGGTCTCCATTCAACAGTTGGTTGACAGCATTGCAAACGAAGCGTGCCCGGACATTGTGCTGATTGCGCATGGCACTTTGCCTGATCAATCCCAATGCCAGCAGGATCTGGCTGCCAACGCTGACGCTTTGGTAATTAATGGCCTGTCGCCGGTCTGGTTTGCGGAAGCATTTGTCACACGGATGGTCGCCGCCGGACGCGGCACGGTAGCCGTGATTGGTTCGGTGGCGGGTGACCGTGGTCGCAAGTCCAATTATGTCTACGGCGCGGCCAAAGGCCTGGTGACGCGTTATGTGCAAGGTCTTCAGCACCGTCTCGCAGGCAGTCCTGTCAACGTGGTGCTGGTCAAACCCGGCCCTACTGACACCGCCATGACCGCGCATCTGAAACATCAGGGCGCCAAACTGGCCAGTGTTGAAGAGGTTGCCAACCGCATTGTGCAAGCCATACAAAATGGCAAAGCAACGGCGTATGCGCCCGCCAAATGGGCATTGATCATGATGATCATTCGTCACTTGCCGCGGTTTATTTTCAACCACATGGATATCTGAATATGACTGAGATTAGGAGAAAGTTTGTTTACTGGGCGCTTTTAATTGCAAGCATGACAATAGCCCTCTATTTTTTTGTCACTGTAGTGATAGGTATATTTCTATCCTACACATCCGTTCCAATCTTGGATATGTGGGACAGTACAGTGGGTTTTTATCTGGCTCTTCAGAATGGAAATACTTCCATTTGGTGGGCTCCACATAATGAGCACCGTATTGTTCTTTCTCGCTTATTATTTTGGCTGGACTTAAAACTAACTGATGGAAGAAGCATATTATCGTTGGCAACACATCCAACCTTCGCAGCACTATCTGTGTACACATTTTATCTTTTTTACAAACAACTAGTAGTCGTGACTTCAACCCACTCGCGTCTAATAAATATACTGGTTGCCAGTTTTCTTACGGCTTGGCTATTTCAGTGGATACAGCATGAAAACTTCGCTTGGGCTTTTCAGAGTCAGTTCTTTATGGCTCAATTATTGCCATTGATGTCTTTGTATTTGCTTGCCAGATCCAGCACAGCACAAGTACGGCGAAATACATGGTTTTTAGCAGCCTGCGTCTTAGGAATTGCGTCAGCGGGAACTATGGCGAATGGCGTTATCTGCCTTCCAATATTGGTGGTGTACTCACTGATTACACGGCAATCTTTGCAGCGGGTACTAGTTTTAACAGTGCTGGCCATTACCACACTAAGCCTCTACTTTTGGGATTTCCACACTCCAGCGCATCACAGCTCCGTCACTCAATCCATTCTAAGTCAACCTCTAAATCTCGCGCGTTACGTGTTGCTTTATATCGGCGGACCTTTTTACTATTTATGGGGAGGCGGCAAATACGGCCTGCTGATTGCCATGTCAGCCACCACTGCTATGGCGGCTTACTCGGTATACATCCTCGTCACCCCTTCACTTGCACCAGTCTCCCGCCCTGATGAAAGGCCTAGAACCTGGCAACTAGCGCTGGTGTTCTACATTATTTATCTGGCCGGCACAGCATTGGGTACAGGCGGCGGGCGTCTAGTTTTTGGTGTTGAACAGGCTCTTGCACCTCGTTACACCACGCCAGCACTAATGGCTTGGGCTGCACTATTCATTTTGTGTCTTCCGACCCTTGTTGCTCACTGGCAAAAATTACGACTTTTGATAGTCCCAGCCGCGCTTGTCTTGCTGAGTCAAATGGTAGTGCAGCAAACAAACTCCTTAGAGAGTCATCGAAACCAGAATTTCGAGAGAGCGCAGGCAGTATTGGCGCTAGAACTCGATATAAAAGACCGGGAAAAAATCCGTTCAATCTACCCATCGCCCGAAGTGCTTATCAACATAACTAATGTGTTGCGTAGCCGTAAACTTTCCGTCTTTGGTTATCAACCGTGGATTGGATTGCGCGAAAGGATCAGTGAATTTCACGATATCCCGCGCGCGCTGCCTACTTGCTTAGGGCACCTCGATACAATCAATCAGATTGAACCAGAAATCGAGCAACTTAGAGTACAAGGTTGGTTGATGAATAGTGAAACCACGCAACCGACAACATTGATCACCATTCTTGATAGCTCCAATATCGTGATAGGTTTTGCGCTGGGCGGGCAAATCAGAAACGATGTTGCAAACGCTCATGGACACACTGCACTCAACTCTGGTTTTGGTGGATATATAGAAGCTCCTGAACGCGATCGCTCCATTCGACTGATTGCTGACAACAACGCGTGCGAGTTAGTTATATCGGCGTTACCTAGCGTTGCAGGAGAAACAAATTGAGTTTAGAAAAAATTGTCCTTCCAGGCGGTGCCGGCCTGGTTGGCCAGAATCTGGTGGCTCGCTTGAAAGATCGTGGTTACCACAACATTGTGGTGCTGGATAAACATCGCGACAATCTGGCGATGTTGCAGCAGGTGCAGCCTGATATTGTGTGTGAGTATGCCGATCTGGCGGAACCCGGCACCTGGCAGGAACATATCCGCAGCGCCGATGTGGTCGTGATGCTGCAGGCACAAATCGGCGGCATCCACTATGAAGAATTTGTGCGCAATAATGTGGACGCCAGTCGCCTGATTCTGGACAGCATCACATCAGCGCCCGTGCAGCCCTACCTGATTCACATCAGCTCCTCGGTGGTGGTATCAGTGGCTGATGACTTCTACACCCGCAGCAAAATCGCTCAGGAACAACTGGTGCTCGACAGCGGTATCGCCTGCCCTATCCTCAGACCCACCCTGATGTTCGGCTGGTTTGACCGTAAACACTTGGGCTGGCTGTCGCGCTTTATGAAAAAGGTACCGGTGTTCCCCATCCCCGGTCATGGCCGTTATATGCGCCAGCCGCTGTATGCAGGCGACTTCAGCGACATCATTATCAGCTGCATACAGAACAGGCCCGGTCATGGCATTTACAACATTTCCGGGCATGAAAAAATCGACTACATCGATATGATCCGCGAGATCAAACACGCCACCCGGGCCAACACCCTGATTCTGCGTATTCCTTATTCACTGTTTTATGTGTTGCTATGGATATGGGCGCTATTTGACCGCAATCCGCCATTTACGACACAGCAACTGGCAGCCTTGAGCGCCAAAGATGAGTTTGAAGTGATAGACTGGCCCGGCATTTTTGGTGTGCCGTACACACCGTTTACCAAGGCGCTGCAGGAGACATTTAACGATGCTCGCTACAGCCATATCATCATGAAGTTTTGAGTCGCAGGCAAAAAGGGAGTTTTTTACAGTGAAAGTAGCTGTACTGGGCGCAGGCCCAATGGGATTGGCGGCGGCCTACCAACTGGTACGTGATGGTCATCAGGTGGTGGTATACGAGGCAGATGACCGGCTGGGCGGCATGACTGCCAGCTTTGACTTCAACGGCTTGACCATCGAACGGTTTTACCACTTTCACTGTGTGTCTGATCGCGCCTTTGTGCAAATACTGGAGGAACTCGGTATTGCGGACAAACTACATTGGACTGAAACGCGCATGGGCTATTGGTACCAGCAGCGACTGCAGGCCTGGGGCAATCCACTGGCATTGCTGACCTTTAGAGGTCTCAGCCTGATTGCCAAAATCCGCTATGGCCTGCATGCCTTTATGTCGACCAAGCGCAGCAATTGGCGCGCTCTGGATAACGTCGAAGCCAGTGGTTGGATCAAGCGCTGGGTCGGTGCAGAAGCCTGGCGGGTGCTGTGGCAACCGTTGTTCGATTACAAGTTTTATCACTTCAGCAGCAATTTATCAGCCGCCTGGATCTGGTGCCGTATTCACCGCATTGGTCGCTCACGCTACAGCCTGATGCGTGAAAAGCTTGGTTATCTGGAAGGTGGTTCAGAAACCTTGCTGCAGGCGCTGTCAGCAGCCATCAAAAACGCAGGCGGTGACATACGACTGTCCATGCCCGTGGAACAAGTGGTGATCGAACACGGCAAACTGAAAGGCGTCCGCGTTGCCGGCCAAGCCTCAACCGAGACATTTGACCGGGTGATCAGCACCATACCCTTGCCCTTTGTACCCAGAATGATTCCAGATTTGTCTGACGCCGTGCTGGCTCAGTACCGATCACAAGCCAATATTGCCGTGGTTTGTGTGATCGTAAAATTGCGAAAAGCAGTGACGCCCAATTTCTGGCTGAACATCAATGACAAAGAAATGGATATACCAGGACTGGTGGAATACAGCAACCTGCGCCCGCTTGAACACAAGGTAGTGTATGTGCCGTTTTATCTGCCAGCCGATCACCCGACCTATGCCGAGTCAGACGCCGCCTTTATTCTGAAAGTGCGTCGCTATATCCAGCGCATTAACCCAGAGGTGAGTGACGATGACTTTATCGACATTCATGCCAGTCGATATCGGTATGCCCAGCCCATCTGTCCGCCGGGATTTTTGGAACAGCTGCCGCCCTATCAGACCGATATCAAAGGTCTTTGGGTGGCGGATACCTCGTATTATTATCCGCAGGATCGCGGCATCTCGGAGAGCGTGGAGTTTGGACGCCGACTGGCGCGCGAGGCCTGCCTGTGATCCGCGCCTTCCTGTCGCGTCAGTTTCTGGTATTTTTGCTGACGGGCGGGACAGCTGCCGTCGTGAACTTTGTTACCCGTTTGATTTATAACCAATGGATGAGTTTTTCGTCAGCCGTGGTGTTGTCCTATATCACCGGCATGATCACTGCATTTGTATTGGCCAGGCTGTTTGTATTTAAGGCAAGCACACAGACACTGTCGCGCTCAGCGGCGTTCTTCATATTGGTCAATGGCTTGGCCATTTTGCAAACATGGGCCATCAGCATGGTAATGGCTTATTACGTGTTGCCCGCACTGGATGTACAACGCTACACCCTTGAACTGGCGCATGCTGTTGGCATTGTTGTACCGGTATTTACCAGCTTTATTGGACATAAGTACTGGTCTTTCCGCTGAATTCGCTCAGTTTGCAGCTGACAAAGGGGTGTGGCTACGCATACACTTGGCGACTCGTGATTTCCAGCAGGATCGATTGACCTATGCTTTATCCCATGCTCGCGATTGTTGTCGGACTGGTTGTACTGGTCTGGAGTGCCGATCGCTTTGTTGATGGTGCCGCGTGCACGGCCAAACATTTCTGCATCCCCCCGCTGCTGATCGGCATTGTCATTATTGGTTTTGGCACCTCCGCCCCCGAGCTGGTGGTATCGGCGTTTGCCTCTCTGGAAGGTAACCCAGGCATTGCCTTGGGTAATGCCTACGGCTCCAACATCACCAATATTGCCTTGATTCTGGGTATCACTGCGCTGGTAGCACCCATTGCAGTGGACTCTCAGGTGCTCAGACACACACTGCCCTTGCTAACCTTGGTGACCGCCATAGGCGCTTTCTTGCTACTTGATGATTTTCTCAGCCAGTCCGATGCCATCATCTTGCTGGTGATTTTTGCGGCATTAATGGGCTGGACCATTTATCAAGGCATGCGTAATCAACGCAATATCATCCCAGACACACTTGCTCAAGAAATTGAACTGGATCTGGCCAATCCGATGCCGCTGCGTTTTGCAGTGCTTTGGATGATCATCGGTCTGGTGCTGTTGATTGCCAGCTCTCGTCTACTGGTGTGGGGCGCCGTTGAAGTCGCACAGAGCCTGGGCGTGAGCGACCTGATCATAGGCCTCACTATCATTGCCATAGGCACCTCGCTGCCCGAACTCGCGTCATCCGTAATCGCCGCGCGCAAAGGCGAGCATGACATGGTGGTGGGCAACATTCTGGGTTCAAACATTTTTAATACCTTGGCGGTGGTTGGTATTGCCGGCGCGATTCATCCTCTTGCGGTGGGCCACGAGGTACTGACGCGAGATGTCGCCGTGATGCTGGCATTAACCATCTCGCTGTTTGTGATCGGTTATGGCCGTGGCGGCAAACATGGCCTGATCACGCGCAGCAAGGGCATATTTTTATTGAGCTGTTATGTGCTTTACACCTTATGGCTGGCGCGCAGAGTGTTTTTTACTGCATAAGTCAGCCTGACGTTTAAGGAAATAATAATAATTATGCAAATCAGGTCATTTATGGCATCCAGATGGCGTGCCAACAAAACCGTGGTATGGGCGCTGTTTTTGCCTGTCATCCTGTTGTATTTGGTGCTCTTTCAAACAGCACAGGCTCAAACCCCCTTTAACCGGAATGTCACGCCTGAACTGCTGAAGCAGTTGATGCCAAGCGCCACCAGTTTCAGCGAAAAGGCCGGCGAGCCACCCGTGTTTACGGCCTATGGCCCGCTAACCGACACCGGCGAAACTGGGATTATTGGTTACCTGTTTCAGACCTCTGATTTCCCCCCGCTGGAAATTGGATTCAGCGCGCCTATCGAAGTGCTGGTAGCACTCGATACCCAAGCAACCGTTACCGCCATCAAAGTACTCGACTATAACGAATCATTTCGCGGCAGCCGAGGCGACTTTTTGTCCTCGCGCGGATTTCAGGAACAGTTCCGCCGTAAAGCCCTAACCGATGAATTCCGTGTGGGTCGTGATGTTGACGGTGTTTCACGAGCTACCATTACCAGCTGGGCAACCACTCGCGGCATCTACAATGCGGCACGGCGCGTGGCACAATTCTATCTGCCAGACAGCGGCATCGCCGCCGGGCAAGATTCCAGTGCTAATCTGCGCCTGCACTTGGAACCACTGAGCTGGGACGATTTAAAAGCGCAAAATCATGTGCTAGGGCTGGACGTCAATTTGCCCGATGCCACCGTTCTGGCACTATCATTTGCCTACATGGGTAACAATGAAACGCTGGGGCAAATATTGTTAGGCAGCGAAGATTTTTCGCGTGCGGAACGTGATGCCAGCAATCGGTTTGATGCGGGCCAACTGGTGCTGGTGGGTATTGGCGGTGATGCCTCAGATCCCTTTCGCCAGGAAAGACTTGCATTACGACAGCATGGCATCGACTTTGAAATGCCACGCCGCCGCTTTGTATACGCCGGCAGCGCACTGGAGGGCAAAATCACCAAGCAGGCTGCCTACGCTGGCGCCATCGTTTTGCCGATTGAAATTGATGTCACCCGGCCATTCACGATTTTGTATGATCCTCGCAACGGTCAATCACCAGCGGCACTGGAATTCAGCATTAACGGCCTGATGATGGATGTTGCCATGGGCAATGAAATTTATGCCCCCGGCACCGAACCCCAGGCTGCCCAGACAGGCAGCGATACCAGTTGGCTAAAAATAGTGGCGCTGTTGGTAGTTTTTGCACTGGTCATGGCCAGCTTCCTGACTAAAAACGCGCGATTGCGATGGGTGACCCTCAGCATCACGCTGGTGTATCTGGGTTTTATCAATGGGGGGTTCCTGTCGGTATCCCACATTACCAATACCATCAATCTCGGCCCTTCAATGATCCTGGGCGATGTGCCCCTGCTGATGATTGTGGTGTTTACGCTGGTCACCACGTTCATCTGGGGCCGGGTATTTTGTTCAAGCTTATGCCCCTTTGGTGCGGTGCAGGATCTGCTCAGTAAGTTTGTGCCACGCCGCTGGCAACGGACAGTACCTACACGCATACATGACAAGGCGCTTTATTTAAAATATGTGTTCCTAGCCTTGATTCTGGTGATGGCAGTGGTGCAAGGCGGCGTCAGCATTTTTCAATACTTTGAACCTTTCGGCACCTTGTTTTTCTACAGCACGTCCATCGTCATGTGGGCAATTCTGTTGCTGATATTGCTAGCATCAGCGGTGGTCAAACGCTTTTATTGCCGCTATGTTTGCCCGCTTGGCGCGGCGCTGGGTGTGTTGTCATTTTTCAGTCTGAGCCGCATCAAACGTGTTCAGCAATGCACTGCCTGCAGCGTTTGTGAACGTGCTTGCCCAACAGGCGCCATCCGCAAACACACCATCGATTATAAAGAGTGTGTGCGTTGCGATATCTGTGAAAGCAAACTGATTCATAAGGCGGGGGTTTGCAAACACACGGTTGAATCACTCACCGCGCGTGGTGTGGTACTGTTGCCATTAAAGCCGGTTTGATTGCTTGCCAATGACTTGGCAGCCCCAACCGGCAACAGGCGTCAGCTGGCAGGGGCATTGCTCTCACCGTCTGCAAAAACCGGCACTTCATCGTGCCGGTACGACGGAAATTTTTTAACTGCCCGTATAGTCAGCTGAACAAAGGCCATTTGGCTCAACAGACACTGACTGTCGGCGCACCATGCACGCATCCTTATATTTTTCTGGCACTCTGAAAGCTGGCGCTTGGCTCAAGCCGCTGTGTTTCAACCACGTAGGTCTCAACCGCGCGGCTCTCAACCGGGTGGTTCTCAAACGCGCAGGCTTCAAACGCGCGACCCTCATGCATGCGAGTTTGCTGCTTTCCATCAGTCTGCTCAGTAGTTGCACGGCCGCGTGGAATCAGCAGGCCGCAGACAATGCCAGTTATGCGCTGATCGAAGAAAAATCCGGCCTTGTGCCGGGCATGAGCACCCATGACATCATTGTGGACAGCCCGCGTCTGATGACGCTGGACCAATATCCCAGCAATTCCGCCACATTTGATTTTCTGGGCAGCCTCGCCAACAGCGAAAATGGGGCCCACATCATCAATCTGGAACAGGCACTGGATCTGGCCTTTGCCCTCAACAAAGACTACCAGTTACAGCGCGAACGCCTTTACCTGCAAGCCCTGTCGTTAACAGCCGATCGTTACCGCTATACCCCGATATTTTCCGCATCAGCCAACAGTAGCTATGCGTGGGACAATGGATTGTCTGAGGACACAAGCGATACTTTTGTCCAGGATGCCGACGCGTTGATCAGTCTGCCTGCCAGTGTTGTCACTACCGATGAGCGCCTGCGCACGGATGCCACACTGGGGACACGCTTGTTGCTACGCGGCGGTGGTCAGATAGCGCTCAACCTCACGTCTAACTTTCTCAAATTTGTGACGGGTGATCTGGACAGCACTGCCTCGTCGGCCTTGGTGGGTTCTTTTACACAACCTTTATTGCGCGGCGCCGGTTCAGATATCGCCGCCGAAACCCTGATGCAGGCTGAACGTGATCTGTTGTATCAACTGCGCGAATTTACGCGCTACCGGCAAACGCTGGCAGTCCGTATTGCCACACAGTATTACACCGTGCTGGAAGCGCGAGACACCGTGCGCAATAACTTTGCCGGCTTGAGTGCCACGCTGAGCAGTCTTGAACGTGAGCGCGCATTTCAGGCCGAAGGGCTGCGCACACCGGGTCAGGTCGGCCGCCTGGAGCAGTCGTCCCTGCAGCGTGATCGCGCCTGGGCGCTGGCCATCACCCGCTACGCCAGTGCACTGGACTCATTCAAAATTTTGTTAGGCCTGCGCGCTGACGACCGCTTGATGCTGGATGATCAGGAAATGCTGCGCATGTCTGAAGGCAATCTGGTACCCCCTGACATAACGCTGGAACAGGCGCTGGAACTCACTGTTAATAATCGTCTGGATCTATTTACCCAAGCTGACCGCATTGCCGATCGTGCCCGCAAGCTGGATGTTGCTGCCAATGCCTTTAA
>DITX01000182.1 GCA_002422225.1 Gammaproteobacteria bacterium UBA6173 | reverse complement strand
TCTCGGATGGCCTCGCCGGCTTGTGGGCCGGCGGGTATCGGGTGCTCGCGCAGCAAGTCGGGCACGTTCAAATCCGCGACGCTTTTAAATGCCTGGCGCAGATAATCCGCTTGTGGGTAGGGTTCATCCTCCAGGCCCAGGCGGCCGCGGGCATCGGCTTCACAGACCAGCAGAAATTTCTCGAATCGCTCCGCCCGGCGAAATGCATCCAGCGATTCAAACAGTTTTAACAGCGTATCGGGACGCAGCGCCAAGGCTTGGTGGCAATGTGTGTGAAACTGGCTGGCCAGAGACGCCAGTTCAGCATAGGCAGTTGGTACTCGCAAACGCCGGCACACTTTGTCGATGAGTTTGACACCGCGTGTCTCATGCCCGATGTGGCGCGGCAACTCAGCAAGAGGCGTTGTGCCTTTGCCGAGATCGTGCATCAGCGCGGCAAAGCGCACGGTCTTGTCGTTTGACAAACGGCAAGCCTGATCAAGCGCCATCAAGGTGTGCAGGCCGGTGTCAATTTCAGGGTGCCATTTAGGCGGTTGCGCTACCCCAAACAGGCGATCAAGTTCTGGCAGCAAGACATGCAAGGCGCCGCAAGCGCGCAACACTTCAATGAATACCCGCGCAGCGGTCTCGCCCAGCGCGGTATCCATTTCGCGCCAGACTCGCTCGGCAATCAGATGCTCCAGTTCGCCCTTTGCAACCATATTGCACATCAGTTGATGGGTGTCAGGTGCCACCACAAATCCTAAATGCGCAAAACGCGCCGCAAAACGGGCTACGCGTAATACCCGGAGTGGGTCTTCACCAAATGCCGGTGACACGTGCCGCAGATGTTTCAGTGCAAGATCGCGCTGGCCGCCCCATGGGTCTACCAGCTGTTGCTGATCGTCCATGGCCATGGCATTGATGGTCAGGTCGCGCCGCTGCAGATCTTCTTCCAGCGTGACGTCGGGTGCGGCATAGACGGTAAAACCTTTGTAGCCTTTGCCAGATTTTCGTTCGGTACGGGCCAGCGCGTACTCCTCGCCCGTTTTAGGGTGCAGGAATACCGGGAAGTCTTTACCAACGGGTTTGTAACCGAGTGCCAGCATCTCTTCTATACTGGCGCCAACCACCACCCAGTCGCGATCGGAACCGGAGAGGTTCAGCAGGGAATCACGTACGGCGCCGCCAACAAGGTAAATTTTCATGGTGCGCCGAGTCTATCAGACGCTGAACAGTTTGTGGTCTTCCAGCCGCATCATGGTCAGCTCGCGGCCCCACACACAGCCGGTGTCCAACGCATACACGTTTGGTCGGCCAGTGACACCTTCCAGCGCGGCCCAATGTCCAAACAGGATGTTGGTGGTGGGTGTGATGCGTTCAAAGTTGAACCAGGGACTGAAACCCTCGGGGGCTTTGTTGGCCGCCTCTTTGATCTGCATTTCCATGACACCTTTGTCATTGCAAAAGCGCAAGCGTGTCAGGTAATTGGTGATCACGCGCAATCGATCATTGCCGGTGAGCTTGTTATGCCACTGCGCGGGTGCATCACCATACATGGAGCGCAGAAAATCGAGGTGATCCGGCCCTTGTAATGCCAGCTCAACCTCGGCGGCCAGCTCCATGGTGCGGCGCAGACTCCATTGTGGTGCTACACCTGCATGCACCATCAGATAGAACTGTACGCCTCTTTGTTCCGTTGCAATGCAATCGTAATGCGCCAGGGGTTTGTGCCGCAGCCAGTTGGCAAGCTCGCCACAGTCGGGGGCGGCCAGCAACTTTTCAAGCGTGTGCCGATTGCTGGCAAAATCCGGGGTGCAGCCGTGATACAACGCCAGAAAATGTAAATCGTGATTACCCAGTACCATGGTGGCGGCTTTGCCGAGATCACGCAGATAACGCAGCGTGTCCAGTGATTTGGGGCCACGGTTGATCAGGTCACCCACGCACCACAGCAGATCAGCCCCGGGGTTGAAATTGACCGACTTCAACAAGCGCCGGAGGGGTTTATAACACCCTTGAATGTCACCTATTACGTATGTTGCCATCAGACTTCCGGGCGTCAGTGCACCGAGTGTGGTCGGGACAGCAAAAACGCCGGAATCGGGACGTCAAAGCGGCTGCCATCGGGTTTGAGCATTTCGTAACTGCCTTGCATGGTACCAAATTGTGTTGTTAACACAGCACCGCTGCTGTACACAAATTTTTGTCCGGGATGAATCATGGGTTGCAGGCCTACCACGCCTGGGCCACGGACCTCTTCTACCTTGTTGTTGTCATCGGTGATAAGCCAGTGTCGTGACAGTAACTTCACGGATTCTTTACCCAGATTTTCGATCGCAATGGTGTATGAAAATGCATAACGGTGGTTGGCAGGATCAGACTGATCTTGCAAGTACTGCGTCTGCACGGATATTTCTATCGCGGCGGCATCTTGTCTGGGTTCCGACATCTATCAACACTCCTGAACTGCGTCTGGCTTAAATCACTGTCAAAAAGATCGGGAAGCTTACGGCGCTGATGCAGCCCGCAAGCTGCTGATTTTATTGCTGAGTCTGACATAGTCTGCAACGCCTAGGTTCTCTGGCCGCAGTGACAGATCAACCGGCAAGTCTTGTGGATCAAGACCTACGATCAAGGGTTTTATGCAGTTTCTCAGCGTCTTACGGCGTTGCGAAAAAGCCGTTCTGACCAGATCTCTTAACAGCGCGGTGTCAGTAGCCTGTTCTTTGTACTCACGATGCGGTCGCAAGCGCACGATCGCCGAGGTGACCTTGGGGGCGGGTTTAAACGCGCCGGGAGGCACATCAAACAGATGCTCCACCGTGCAGAAATACTGCACCATCACGCTGAGACGACCATATTCATCATCGTCGGGTGTCGCCGCTAGGCGCTGCACAACCTCTTTCTGCAGCATAAAGGTCATGTCATCAATGAGCGACTCTGATTCCAGCAGGTGAAACAGGCAGGGCGTGGAAATGTTGTACGGCAGATTGCCAATGACCCGGATACTGCGTGGTTGTTGTGTCAGGGTTTTCAGGTCGAACTTGAGCACGTCACCCAGATGCAGCGTGAAGCGCTCACAGTCCGAAAAATGGTTTTGCAGCCAGGCAGCAAGGTCGCGATCGAGTTCAACTACATCCAGCTTTGCGCCGCTGTTGACCAAGGGAATGGTCAGCGCGCCTTGCCCTGGCCCGATTTCCAGCAAGTGCTGCTCTGGCTGTGGGCCAATGGCTTGCACAATTTTGCGGATGACATGGGCGTCATGCAGAAAATTCTGACCAAAGCGCTTTCGGGCCTGGTGATCGGGTTGGGTGATCGGGTGTTGGCTGTTGTACTGACTCACGTACCGCTCCGCGACAACTGACTGGCTGCCTTCAGTTGTGCCTGAATCATCTGGCAGGCGGTTTCAATGGCATTGCGTAAACTGCCTGTCTCAGCTGTGCCCGTGCCGGCAAGATCCAGCGCAGTGCCGTGATCCACCGAAGTGCGGATGATGGGCAGGCCTAAGGTGATATTGCTGGCACGGCCAAAACCTTTGTATTTGAGCACCGGCAAGCCCTGGTCGTGGTACATGGCCAGCACCGCATCCGCTTTGCTCAGGTACTTATCTGTAAACAAGGTGTCGGCGGGCAGCGGGCCCTGCAGATGCAGGCCTTGATCGCGCAACATATCCAGCACCGGGGTGATGATATCGATTTCCTCACGCCCTAGATGGCCGCCTTCACCTGCATGTGGATTAAGACCACACACCAGAATGTAGGGGTTTTCCAGGCCAAACTTGCTGCGCAGATCATCATTGAGAATGTTCAGCACGCTGCTTAATAATGGAGCGGTGATGGCGGCCGCAACGTCTTTTAAGGGCAGATGCGTGGTTGCCAGTGCCACCCGCAAACCTTCAGTGGCCAGCATCATCACAGTCTGTTCAACGTTGCACTGCTGCGCAAGAAACTCGGTGTGCCCGGAAAAAGCGATGCCGGCGTCATTGATGATGCCTTTATGGACGGGTGCCGTCACCATGGCGTCAACCTGTTTGTCCTGGCATAACTGACAGGCTGTGCGCAGCGTTTCCAGAACATACGCCGCGTTGGCGGCATTAAGCGCACCTGCTTCGCATGGCACCTTGAGTGCTACTGGCAGAACATATAACTCGCCGACACCAGATAAGCGGGCTGACACACCCGGTTGCCATTCTGTTAACCGTAAAGGCAACCCAAGCAGGTCGGCACGCGCTTGCAACAGGGCAGGGTCTGCGATGGCAATCAGGCAACAATTAGCTGGCAGGCGTGATGGCTCCTGAATCAATTGAATCAGCAGCTCAGGACCTATGCCGGCGGGTTCGCCGGGTGTAACAGCCAGTAGCATGGGCATGGTCAACAATCAGTTGATGTATTTGACGTAGGCTTCGTCCCTGATTTCCAGCATCCAGTTTTCGAGCTCAATATCAAATTTACGCTGGCGCAAGGCGTTTTGAGCCTGCTGGCGTTGATACTCACGACTTAAATCCTGCTCACGGCGTCCGGTCACTTCGGCGACATGCCAGCCAAAACTGGTGCGGAACGGCTCGCTCACTTGGCCAACTTCCATGTTTCTGATCTGTTCTTCAAACTGCGGAGGCATACCGCCGTCACTGACCCAACCCAGATCACCGCCGGCAACAACCGACATGGTGTCATCTGAAAACTGACGCGCCAGAATGCCAAATTCTTCGCCATCGGCGATGCGCTGATGCACGGTCTCAGCCAGACGTCGCGCCTGATCTTCGGTGCGAATCTCAGACGGCGCGATCAGAATATGGCGTGCCTGAGTCTGTTTGACGAGGCGATTGGAGTCGCCCCGAACATCTGACAGGCGAATAATATGGAAACCGTTGGCACTGCGGATAGGTTCGTTGATCTGCCCTACGCGCATGGCGGGCACAATTTCCACAAACAAACTGGGTAGCTGATCGGCTTTACGCCAGCCCAGTTCGCCACCACTGACCTGAAACCCGCGTGGCGGATTGGCCATAGCGGCCTGCTGTGACTCCATGCGCACCTGCGCAAAATCAGCACCATCGGCCAAACGCTGGTACATGTCGCGGGCAAAGGCTTCTTTTGCGGAGCGTACGGCAGGTGAATCGGACTCAGGCACCGGAATCAGAATCTGGTCAACCAGATAATCCGGGGCCATCGCGATGCGGCCTGCTTCAGAGCTCAGGTAGTTATCAATTTCCTGGTCGGTGATGCTGATGCGACGATTCACCATGCCGCGCTGTACCTCGTTGATCGCCAGTTCTTTACGGATACGCTCGCGTGTCTGTGTGTAGACGCCTTGCGCCTGCAGAGCACTGACGTACTGGTCAAAGCTCATGTTGCTGGACTGGGCAAGATCGCTCATCACACGGTTGAGTGTGTCGTCGTCAAAACGAATGCCCACCCGTTCTGCCAGTTGCAGCTGCAGGTTTTCAATAATCAGACTCTCCATCACTTGTTCGCGTAAGGCGTCAGGTGCAGGCAGTGCCATGTTCATCTGTGAGGCACGTGCCTGCACTTCAACAACACGCTCTTCGTACTCACTTTGCAGAACAACACCGTCGTCAACCACGGCAATAATTTTGTCCAGCAACTGTGGCTGGGCGTAGGCGCTATTGGCCAGCATCAACATGGCGGCCAGACTGCTGAGGCCAATGTATCTGCCTTGCGTCAGGAACTGCCGAAAATTGTTACTCATTGCTGTCTTGCTCCTTGAATCCGGGGATGCTGTTGCTGAGCAGGCTGTCGAGACCGCCACCGGCGAGGTCGCCCAGGCCGTGCAGGGAAAGCTGAAAAAAGATGCCCCGATTCTGTCTGGTGTTCAGTTCGTTAAATTCGTAGTCGTTAACCCAGTCGCGGGCGATCAGGCGCACGGTTGCGCAGCAGTTACTGTATTCGACACCTGCGAAGGTTTCAAGGTTCCTGCTGTTACTGTGGTCATAGTTCCAACGACCCAGCATGCGCCAACTTTCGTTCAGCGGCCAGACCGCCGACATGTCTGTTTGTTTGATGCGTGGGTCAAGCAAGGGTGGTGCATCCAGAAAAACGTCAGTTTTTTCCCGATAGCGGAAGGCCAGATTAAACAGGCGGTCTTGATCGCCGCGTAACTGTACCGCAATGCTGCCTTGGTCGATGTTGTTGTTTTCTTGATCCCATTGCAGGTCGGTCATCAGTTGCCAGCGCTCATGCGGGCGATAACTGGCTTCCATGATCAATGCTGAGTGGTCAGTGTCCAGTGGTTGCAGCGTCAGCCATTTTTGCAGCGGACTGTCTAATGAGACTTTGCGGTCTTCAAAGTGAAAAATCTGGCCAACGCTAATGCGGGCGCGTTCCTGACCATCAATGGTCAGCAAGCGGCTGGTCACCGCAGCGCTGATCTGGTTGGCGTCACCGACCCGGTCGCCACCGCTGAAGCGATTGTCACGGAACAACTGGTTGAAGTTCATGTGCAGCTGTGCGCTGTCAAAATTTGGCAGCAAGTGCTGCTCTTTCTGTTCGCTGAACAGGTAATAAAGTCTGGGCTCCAGTGTTTGAGTGGCGGACAGCCCTGCGACGGTCACTGGCCGATCAAAAATCAAACCACTATCAAGGCTGAACACTGAGACGCCACGCTCGGGATTGCCGACAGTATTGGCGGCCTGTTGATCCAGTTGCCAGCTGGCGTAACGATATCGCGCAGTCGGAATAAGAAAGTACCCTGCCCCGCGCAACGGCAAACTCAGCCACGGTTCCGCGCTGACTCTGGAGCCGGTGACCAGAGCGCCATTGGCAATCTGCTGTGCGGATAACAGTGATCGATCCAGCGAGCGATCAAAGCGCACATGTGAACCATCAACGCCATAACGCAATGGGCCTAAGCTGTCACCCTGGCGGCTGAGTTTGACTTCGGGCAGTCGATCAAAAGGTTTGTTAACGTCAATGGATGCCAGGTAAGGGTCCAGTAGCTGAATGCTTTGCACGCGCGCTTCGGCATGCCAAGCGGCATCCTGCCAGGACATGACCGCTTCCTTGTTGAGATGGGTGCGGCTTTCCAGGTTAAGATTACGGGTGCCCAGATCCCTGAAATAGTTGGCATCACTGACGGCATTCAAATCGACAAACGTGCGCCAGTTCTGCCAGGGTTGGCCTTCATGACTGAAGCCAGCAAACCAGCGCCGCGATTGTGGTGTGGCGTTGCCGCTGAGGCTGGCGCGGGTGGCATCGTAGGTTTTGTCGTCAGGCAGCAGTGCAGCGGTGACGGTATTCATCGACCAATCGGCCAGGTACCTGAATTCAGCATTCAGCATCAGACCCCGCTCGGTCATCAATCGTGGTGTCAGCGTAGCATCGTAATGCGGCGCGAGATTGAAGTAATAGGGCACGGCAATATCGAGACCATTGTCGCGGCTGTTGCTGATGCTGGGCGGCAAAATGCCCGATACCCGCTGATCACCAATCGGGAACTGCAAGGTATAGGGGTAGTAGAACACGGGTACATCGCGCAGCCTTAGCGTCAACTCTCGCGCATACCCAACGCCATTGGCATTGTCCAGCATCAGACTGCTGGCTTGCACCATCCAGAACGGATCCATGGGTTCGCAGCGGCTGAATTCGCCGTTGTCCATGGTCATTAGACCGCTGTCGCTGTTGTAACTCAGCCGTTCTGCTGTCCCGTGAATCTGGGTATCGTGAATCACATAGGAGGCCTGACTGATGGTGTTGTCACCCGCATTTTGGTCAAGCACGGCCCCTTCGCCGGTGACAAGAAATCCCGGCTCACGGAATACCACATCGCCTTGCAGCGTCAGGATATTGGTTTCTTCGTTCAGGTGCAGTCCGTCGCTTGCCAACAGGGTGCGGTAACCCTGACGAACACTGACATCACCTTCGACATACAGCTGAGCGGCTTCGGGTTGGTTGACGCGCGCAGTGGTTTCAATTTCGGTGGGGGCGCTGTCAGGATCAAGATCAGCATTCTCACCGCTGATCTGCGGCTCCACAAACATACCACAGCAAGCCGGGTTAACACGGGCAGCTTGCTCGGCGCTCATGCTTTCGCGTGTTGCCCAGTCTTGCATGATGCCGGCTGGTGACTGTGGCGCTGAATTGTCTGCACCCGGAACCTGCGCAACTGCATCGCCATGTATTCCGGACAGTATCAGCACAGGCAGCATCCATCCTGTTGTCAAAAGGCTGGTTTTTATTTTTCTGTCAGACATGGTTGCGGGCGATCCAGTCGGCAATAGAGAATGGTGAGCATTAGATGTGGCTGCCTGTTGCCCTGAATTGTTAGTCTGGGGCGACATTGGCCAGCGCAGGCATGATAATTCATCGACCTTTCATTAGAAAGCAATGGCGGAGCAGATTCAACAATGACCCAGCAACAAGCATTCATGTGCGCTGATTCCAGCGAGCCTGAAGATATCCGCCATCAGCAGGTTCAACACTGGGCGCGAGGTGAGCTGCAACAATTGTTGGGATCTGATCCTGGCCCAATACACGCGGATGCGTTGGGTGGCGATGCCAGTTTCCGACGCTATTTTCGTTATCACTTGCCCAACGAACTGCCGCTGGCCGGGTTTGATGGTTTAAAAACCAGCGTGATGTTGGTGGATGCGCCACCTGCTCGTGAAAACAACCCGGCATTTTTATTGGCCGCCACGGAGTTTCGCGCAGCCGGTTTAAAAACCCCCACCATTCTGGCTTATGACCTTGAGCAAGGTTTTATGTTGTTGGAGGACTTTGGGGATCAGCTGTATCTGCCGTGCCTGCAGGCTGCGCAAGGGGATGATGACGAGGATGTCAGCGATATCGCGCGCGTCGATGTGCTGTACACGCAGGCCATGGCCGCGCTATTGAATCTGCAAAGTGATCGCAGTGCATCGCAGCTGCCCGCCTATGATCAGGCGCGACTGCACACCGAACTCTGCCTGTTTGATGAGTGGTTTTGTGGTCGTATGTTGGGCATCGCGCTGAATTCAGACGAAAAAAAACTGCTGGCGCAGACCTGGCGCTTTCTCGAACAGGCCGCTCAGAATCAAATACAAGTGCGCGTCCATCGCGATTACCACTCGCGCAATCTGATGGTGCGACAGCAGCCCGATGGTTCGCATCCCGAAAATCAAGCGCCGGGCATCATCGACTTTCAGGATGCGGTTATTGGGCCGGTGACCTACGATCTGGTGTCCTTGCTCCGCGACTGTTACATCGTTTGGCCAGCCGAGCAGGTGAACCGATGGTTGCGCGACTACTATACCGAGGCACGTGCACGTGACATTTTGCCAGCCTCTTTGAGTTTTGAAGCCTTCCAACGTGACTTTGATCTGATGGGAATACAACGCCATATTAAAGTGCTTGGCATTTTCTGTCGGCTGGCGCTGCGTGACAATAAACCGCGATACCTGTTGGATCTGCCAGTGGTGATGGATTACGTGGTGACGGTGGGTGAGCGCCATCCTGAATTAAAAGCATTTATCAGTTGGTTCTGTCGAGGGCCGATGATCAATATGTATGGCGTGTTAACAGCGTCAGGTCCTATGGTGTCGGCGTCTGAGTTATCCGCTCAGTTTGAAGACAGTCAGTTATGAAAGTCATGATTCTGGCGGCTGGCCATGGCAAACGCATGCTGCCCTTGACCGAGCGGACACCAAAACCATTACTCAAAGCGGGTGATCACAGTCTGATTGAGTGGCAGATTCTGAAGCTGGCCAAGGCTGGTCTGCGGGATCTGGTCATCAATCTGCATTATTTGGGTGAGCAAATTCCTGCGGCGCTGGGCGACGGTGCGCAGTACGGCGTGCGCATTCAATACTCCGCTGAGACTGAGTTGCTGGAAACCGCGGGTGGCATCATCCAGGCTTTACCGCTGCTGGGGGCACAGGCTTTTGCTGTGGTGAATGGAGACGTCTGGACAGATTTTGACTTTTCTCGCCTGAAAACCGTCGCAGCTGACCTGGATGCTGCGACCGACGTGAATCGACCGCTGGCGCACCTGGTGTTGGTGCCCAATGCGGCGCATCACCCGCGAGGCGATTTCCATCTGAGTGATAGCGCTCAGGTGTCTGATGAGCACGAACCACGACTTACTTTCAGCGGTATCAGTGTGCTGCACCCTCACTTGTTTACCGGCTTGTCAGTGCAACGCTTGCCCTTGTCGCCACTGTTGCGTCAGGCCATGTCACGCCAACAGGTCACCGGCGAGTACTTCGCAGGCGACTGGCAGGATATCGGTTCACCCGAGCGGCTGAAGGCGTTAGAATGCCGGCTTCTTAATTCGTAGCCGGCGACCTTGCCATGACTGATGTTCTGAAGACTGAATTGCTGCAAAAGGACTTTCTGATTGCCCCCTCGATTTTGTCAGCCGACTTTGCCCGACTGGGGCAAGAAGTCGATGCCGTGCTCGCCGCGGGTGCTGATGTGGTGCATTTTGATGTCATGGATAATCATTATGTCCCCAATCTGACGATGGGCCCCATGGTATGCAAAGCGCTGCGGACTTACGGCATCAAAGCCCCGATTGATGTGCATTTGATGGTGCAACCGGTTGATCAGATGATCAGCGATTTTGCTAAAGCCGGTGCCAGCATTATCAGTTTTCACCCTGAAGCTTCACAGCACGTTGATCGCTCTTTGCAGTTGATCCGTGACGCCGGTTGTAAAGCCGGCCTGGTGTTTAATCCAGCCACCAGTCTGGATTGCCTGGAGTACCTGATGGATAAAATCGACCTGATTCTGATCATGTCGGTCAACCCGGGTTTTGGTGGTCAGAAGTTTATCCCGATGGCGCTCACGAAATTGCAGCAGGCACGCCGTCTGATTGATGCCAGCGGTTTTAATATCCGTCTTGAAATTGATGGTGGTGTGACCACTGACAATATTGCAGATATCGCGCGTGCTGGCGCTGACATGTTTGTGGCAGGGTCTGCCATTTTTAACAGTGATTCTTACGAAAAAACCATCAGCACCATGCGCCAGCAACTGGCGCAGACTGTTGCTGTTTAACAGGGAAGACCATCAATGACGCGCACTCAATTTTCCGCCGCCGCCGTGGCAACCCGACTGCAACAGCAGGATATTGATGCGCTGGCCGCTGCCGGCTACAACCGCGTCCCTGTGGTGCGCGAAGTGCTGGCTGATTTTGAAACACCACTCAGCACGTATTTAAAACTTGCCGGTGGGGTTTACACCTATCTTTTTGAGTCTGTGCAGGGCGGCGAAAAGTGGGGGCGTTTCTCCATCATTGGACTGCCCTGTAAAACGCTTGTGCGGGTCAGTGCCAATGATGTGCGGGTAGAGCAGGAGGGTGTTGTCATTGAGCAACACAGCATGGACGACCCGTTTGTATTTGTTGAAGCGTTTAAAAACCGTTTCAACGTTGCCGAGCTGGCGGGTGTGCCAAAATTCAGTGGTGGACTGGTTGGCTACTTCAGCTACGACACCGTGCGTTACGTCGAACCTTCCTTGGGCGTGGCCCCCGGTGACGATGAAATTGGTACGCCTGAAATTTTGTTGCTGCTGTCTGAAGAGGTTGTGGTGTTTGATAATCTGCGCGGCACAATTTCAATTGTGTGCCATGCGGACCCCTCACAAAAAGGCGCCTTGGATAAGGCCTACGCACGTTTGGATGAAATTGAATCCGGGCTCATGCAGCCATTCCAGCGGCCAGTCGCCAGGTCACGTGCTGATGTGATCAGCGCGGAACAGGACTTTTGCTCCAGCTTCCAACAGGCACCGTTTGAAAAAGCGGTGAATGCCATCAAGGACTACATTCTGGCGGGTGACGTCATGCAAGTGGTGCTGGCACAGCGCATGTCAGTGCCGTTTGATGGCGACCCGATTCATGCCTATCGTGCCCTGCGTTACCTGAATCCGTCGCCTTATATGGTGTTTTTTAATATGGGTGACCACCATATTGTCAGCGCCTCACCTGAAATTCTGGCCCGCGTAGAGGAAGGTCTAATCACGGTGCGGCCGTTGGCGGGTACCCGCAAACGTGGCGCCACCGATGAGCAGGACCAGGCCTTGGAACAGGAGCTGCTGGCCGATGCCAAAGAGATAGCGGAACATCTGATGCTGATCGATCTCAGCCGTAACGATTCCGGTCGGGTTTCCAAAACTGGTTCGGTGCACGTGCCCAAAAAGATGTTTGTGGAGCGGTATTCTCACGTGATGCACATCGCCTCCATTGTCGAAAGTCACATGAGTGATGACAAAACTGCGCTTGATGTGCTCAAAGCGACCTTGCCGGTTGGCACCTTGTCGGGAGCGCCAAAAGTACGGGCCATGCAGATCATCGATCAGCTGGAACCGGTCAAACGCGGTATCTATGGCGGTGCCATGGGATACATCGGCTGGGGCGGCAATATGGATATGGCAATCGCCATTCGCACTGCTGTGATAAAAAACAATACGCTGTATGTGCAGGCTGGTGCAGGGGTGGTAGCCGATTCGGTGCCGACGCTGGAATGGGAAGAAACCATGAACAAGGCGCGGGCTATTTTCCGCGCCGTGGCACTGGCCCAAAAAGGCCTGCAGCTCTAGTCTTAGCTCAGTTGCTGACAGTGGCTGGTTTAGGTGAAAACTTCCGGCGGTAATGTCCGCTGACGGCTGTGATGGCAATGCTGCCTATGACGGCAGGACCCACCCAGACCAGCACTTGCAACCATGGCAGTTGATTAAATAGCGGCTCCATAATCGTAACTGCACCAAAAACAAAAAATGCCGTGTACGCGCCGATGCCGGAGGCAAACAAACCGCCCAGATGTTCGGTCCACCATTCGCGCGGGCGGGTCTGTTGTTTGAAGGTATAGCGCAAAATGCCTGCGCTCAGCGCAACTTCGAGGCCCCCAAACGCAACAAAAATCATGTTACTGCGCATCAGGCCCAGTGCAAACAAACCTATGCCACATATCAGTAAGGCGCCAACCAGTGCCAGTTGAAATGGCTTACGCAGGGGCAAGCGATTATCTCGGTAGTTGATGGTCAGCCATCCGTGGCGAGTGGTCGTCAATACCAGCAGACTTAACGAGAACAGGAACACAGCCGTATTACGCGTTGCCGCAGCGCTACTGTCGGGATGCAGCACTTCCGGTATCCACAAATCCATGGAGCTCATCAGCAAACCTGATATCCCGATCATGTACATCAGTAGCGCAAAGTAACGCCCGATACGTTTATGAATAGGGGAGCCTTTGCGCGCGAACACGGGTATCCAGAACAGCAGCAAAGCTACAACCCCGCCGGTGATATGGAGATAAACGGCAGTCTGGTGAAGCAGAAACATGGTCAACTCCTGTTTTAGTCAGCATTCGCAAGTGGCAATTTTCCCGGTTGCAATGTAAGGATGCTGACAGAACCTCTTTGATCTGACCAGTGACTCAAGCCATATTGTGCCTTGTTACTTAAGGCCTATACGATGTTTGTGCCAGCCTGTACCATAATCGCCGAACACAGCAATACCATCTGGTTCAAATGGCACACCTGATATCGTTCACTTAACAGAGGTCATTCGGCACATGAATAAAATCCGCGTCATGCTGGCAGAAGACCAGAATCTGGTTCGTCTCGGAATCTGCAGTTTGCTGGAGCTCAGCGAGCGTATTGACGTGGTTGGGCAGGTGGAAGACGGCAGTCATGTGGTTGAAGGCATCCATAAATTCAAGCCAGATGTGCTGCTGATGGATATTCGCATGCCCAAAATGACAGGCATCGATGCCTTACATGCCATGCGTGCCGCTGCTTGTATGGTGCCCAGCATCATCCTGACTACATTTGACGACAGTCAGCTGGTGCTTGAGGGTATGCAGGCGGGCGCCAAAGGTTATTTGCTGAAAGACGTATCGCTTAATAGTCTGGTGGGTGCGATTGAAAGTGTGTATGGCGGTGGCACGCTGGTGCAGCCGTCGATTACTGAGCGCATCCTGAAAGGCTTGTCTTCCATGGAGCCGCGCTTTGATAATCTGGTCGCGCCTGAATCTCTCAGTGACAAAGAAGTGGAAGTGTTGCGCTTGATGGCCGGTGGTTTCAGTAATCGGGAAATCTCACGCACCATTCATAAGTCAGAAGGCACCGTGAAAAACCAGGTGTCGTCTATTCTCGAGAAGCTCGGCGTTCGGGATCGTACGCAAGCGGTATTAAGGGCAATCAATCTCGGGTTGCTGTAAATAGGCCGCTTAGTAAATGATCTCCAAATTGATCTCTTGCATAATTTGCCAACCCTGATTGCCTCGTCGCATCAACACTTGTTTCTGTGTTCTGTCGCTATAACCCGGCGATTGATAGGCCAGCCAGAACTCAAGCTGCGCAGTTTGCTCGGATATAGTGTTGATGCTCAGCTCTGATATCTGCAGCGTGATCCACTCCCTGTTGCCAATATTCCGCCGACGATTTTCCTGCCATGCGCTGAGCGAGTCAAAACCGCGTGGGAAAAACTCGGCATGATAAAAGCTGAAATACGTATCCACGTCGCGGGCTTGCCAGGCAGCTACCCAGTTTTGCAGTGCTTGCTCAGCTGAAGCGGCCGCTGTCTCAATTGCCGGTGCCGGTGTTGCTGGAGGCTCGGCCGCCAACTCGGCCGCCAACTCGGCCGACAACTCGGCCGACAACGGCGGCGCTTCCACAGCTATCGCTGTAGATGTAGCTGTAGATGTAGCTGTAGCTGGAGCTGGAGGCGGTTCAGTAGTCGCCAGTGCGGGGTCTGTTGGCAGCGCCGCGTCGGGTTCTGGCACTGTTTCGCTGACATCAGTGAACTCAGTGACATCACTGATCTCGCTGATGTCATTCAGTGGTGGCATCAGGTCCAGTGACAACTCGGGCATGACAACAGTGCTCGCTGTTGCCACTGCAGGCGCGGGCGCGGCATCAGGCGGTGTAGGCTGAAGCGCAATCCAGGCAGTTGCTGCCACCGCAACAAGGGTTGTTGCTGCGATGGCGGTGGCTGCAACCTGACGATTTGGCGGTGTTTGCTTAAAGCCACGCATCGCCAATGACCCATGTTTAAGCACCTGCGCCAGATCCGTCTTGCTAACCGGCGAGCCTAATTCTTGCGATCGATACAGGTTTGAGCACAATGAGCTTACGTCGATGATGTGTTGTGGCAATCCGCCGCTGACCTTAAAGAGAAGCGCCAGTGCCTGCGGTTGAAACACCAGATCCTGTTGATTGGCTGCATCAAACAGCGTCTGCAAAAACAGAGCAGTGCCTTTTTTGTCCAGCGCAGGCAGTTGGGTGCTCAAGGTGATGCGTTGCAGTACTGGCCTGAGTTCGTGATCACGGTTGAGCCGGGCATGCAGCGCATCTGATCCGCACATAATAATGCTCAGCATGCAGCTGTTACTGATCTGAATGTCTGTCAGTTTCGTCAGCTCAAGCAATGTGGCGTTGTTCATCAAGTGGCAGTCATCAAATATCAGCACAACGCCTTGATGCGTCAACGCCTGCTGCCTCAGGTATTCCTGAAGATTGCGTTGGAAGTTATGGGTTTTAGGTAAATCAAAGCTTTTACGCAGCGCACTGCGCAAGGCCATCGGGGAGTCTGGATGAGTCTGAAAGTAACGGGTCAGGCAGCCTTGGGCTTGATAGTATTGCCTGGCCTGCTCTAGCAGCGATGACTTTCCGCTGCCTTGTGCGCCGGTCAATCGGACAAAAAATTCGGGTTCCTTGAGCAGTGCTTTAAGCTGTTCAAGCACTCGGCCGTAGGGCTCTCCTGCGTAGTACATAAAATCCTCATTCTCCATTTGAGTCTTGCGGTAAGCAGCGGAGCGCTCTGTTCAGCGGGTTGGTATGCTGGCCATTGTAAACAACTTTGTTATGGATGCCGAGCCGAACCGGCAGGCAGCTGCGGTGGATTTATTGGCAGCGATTGCGCTGATTTCAGCCAAAAAATTGGCATTCCAGATAAGAATGGTTTGGTATCACTTTAAGGTAGCGTGCCAAGTGCTTGCTTAAAATGGTTTTTTTGTGTAATTTTGCGACAAGTGGCATCCCTGAGGCGTTTTAACGTGACAAGATCAACAAAAAGCAGATTGGAAAGTGGTCCCTGCAGTGTTTGGTTTGTATTTCTTCTGTTGTTTTTTTCATCATCCAAGCTGTTTGCACAAGCCGGTGCGTTCCCGGCGCTATCCATGAATTCAACCGATAACAGCTTGTTCCGATTGGTCGAAACCAGCGATGTTGGATTTGGCAGGATGCAGGTCCTGTCTGAGCCACAGCGCCCACAGGGGGTGCTTAAGCTGGCAGATGACCAGCGTTACCTGCTCTGGGTCGAACTCAAGCGCGGGCGTCTGCACGTGATGGAGCGCCAGGAGCACGGTGGTTTGAACACCATCAAAATCATCCCGATTTCCATCGGCAAAAACGGTTATGGCAAAGAGCTGGAAGGCGATAAGCTCACGCCCATCGGAGTGTACCGTTTGACCAGTTTTATCGAAGATCAAAAGCTGGACGATTTCTACGGTAACGGCGCCTTTCCGCTCAACTATCCCAATGCACACGACAAGCTGAACAAGCGCACCGGACATGGTATCTGGTTGCATGGTCTGCCCAAGAATATTGATCAACGCCCGTTAATGGATTCTGATGGTTGTGTGGTGGTGGATAACTACAGCCTGGTGCGCCTGAGCGACTATATTCAGACCGGCGCGACCTACATTGTGATGTCTGAAGGCGACATCAAGTGGGAGTCCGCAGATACATTCGCACGCCAAGAGACCAGCCTCAGTGCTGCCTTTGAGCAGTGGCGTTCGGACTGGGAAGCCATCAACAATGACGCCTACCTGTCGCATTACGGTGAAAACTTCAGTGACCTGAGCAGCGATTTAAGCGCTTGGTCTACCTACAAAACGCGCGTAAATCGTGGCAAAACAGAGATTTCAGTGCAGACGTCTGATCTGAGCCTGATTGCCGACCCGCGTGACCCGACATTGGTGACCGCGCGTTTTTACCAGCGTTACCGAAGCAACAACCATGATTGGGATGGTTGGAAGGAGCAACTCTGGCAGCAGACGGGCAGTGGCTGGAAAATCATCTATGAAGGCAATGGGTAGTCATTATGATTCGTAGCCTTCTGATTGTTTTATCGGTTGCAACGCTGGTAGGTTGTCTGGTGATGATGCCAGATTCTGATCAACAGATCGGTCAGTCAGCTCCCGCCGATGTCAGTGCGCCAGACACCGCGGCCACTGACGTGGCCCCGGCAGTTGTTGTGCAGGCAATGCCGCTGGTGGATCCTATCGAAGCTGATAGTCCTGTTGTTGTCGAAGCATTGTCGCCACAAACGGTTTCGGCTGCGCCTGAGCCAGTGATTGTGCAAGCGGCACCTGCTGTTGAATCCGCCTCTGCAGCCGCACCCGTTTCTGCACAACCTGACCTGTCTGAGTTGCACCAGCCAGCGGTCAATGCCTTGTGTCGTGAAATTGGTAACAAGCTGGGCAGCGTTTCAGTCGCTGATTGTAATAACCAGAAACTGCAGTTTGCGGATGGATTCTCTGTCAATGAGCGCGTATTGACCAAACGTGATTTCATGCCAAAGGACCTCAGTGAGCCAGTGTCGCGCATTCTGATCATGGGCGGGAT
>DITX01000064.1:20569-22341 GCA_002422225.1 Gammaproteobacteria bacterium UBA6173 | reverse complement strand
ACATCGCCGGTGGTTTTATTGTAGGCCCGGAACATCGGGCCGCCCGGATCACCACTGAGATTGCCAGCCTCCGCTAAAAACAGCAACTCAGAGGTCAGCAGCGGTGATGGGCGAATCATCGGATGCCCCATGTTATCAAAATCCAACCCCAGCCCCTGCAAGTCGGGGTGCTCGCGGATGTAATCCGACGCAGGCCCAATGCTGCGTGACCACATATGCTGTGCTTGGTTCATATCCGTGGCGGTCACCAGCGTCCACGGTGGGCGCACAATGGGCAACCCACACGGCCCCTGAATACACACCGAGGGCGCTCGCAGATAATTCCAGTTAGTGTGCGCCGGATCGGGTTCCTGCAAGGCCGCTGACATCGGGGCATTGCGCAAGGGTACAAACATCATGCCGGTTTCCGGGTCAAAGGCTGCCCCGTTCCAGTTGGCACCACCCTGATAGCCGGGGTTTACCTAGGTGCCCTGGGTGCCGCCTTCACGCATGGGAGTGGGCGGGGTGTAAAGTGGCCCGCGTACGTACTGGGACGCAATCGCCAAGGCCTCAGCCCAGATCTCCGGGGTGAAATCAATCAGATCGTCCTCGTGATAGCCCTGACTCAGATACGGGGGTGGTAAGCTTGGGAAAGGCTGCGTCGCAGATGTCTGTTCCCCTGGCACTTCACTTTGCGGCACGGCGCGCTCTTCAATGGGCCACACCGGTTCGCCCGTCACGCGATCAAACACAAATGACATGCCCTGCTTGGTTAACTGTGTCACGGTCTTGATGCGCTCGCCGTTAACAGTGATATCGCCCAGAATGGGCGCTGATGGTGGGTCGTAGTCCCACAAACCGTGATGAGTCAACTGATAGTGCCAGACCATCTCGCCGGTACGCCCGGTCATAACCACGGATATGACCGGGTGTCGCTTCTTTATTGGGCGCAGTAATTGTGCCGACCACCTGTGCAACCACAATGTCGCCTACCACCGCTGGCGGCGATGACGAACCCACCGATTCGGCATCTGAACCATCGGGATAAAGTCCGTCGCGCAGCAACACCGTGCCGTTGTTTCCAAAGGCAGGATCGGCTTTACCCGTGCGCGCATCAATGGAAATCAGGCGACCATCCAAGGTGTTATGGAACAGCCGGGTTTCATCACCGGATTGCCATAAACCCAGCGCGCGCCTTCCAGCGCCAGACTACTTGCAGCTGCTTAACGTTATTGGCATTTATCTGATCCAGCGCGGTGTAGCGCGTAAAACCGTGATCGCCGCCCCAGGTGTGCCACTCGCCGGCAGGTGCGCCGTATTGCGCGTGTAGCTGTTGCCCCGCAAGTGTGATCATCGTGCTCAGCACAAGGAATTTTATTTTCATGCAAGGCTCATTTTTTATACAGCAAAAGCAATCAGGTCAGTGCTTTCTGTTCCACTATTTCCTGCAGCCTGGCAACAGAGCTTTCTAATGCCTTGCGTGCTTCTTCGTCCTGAGATACTTTTGACAACACAAAATAGGCTGTGCGGGCTACCTGGCGCCAACGCGGGTTGGACGGCAACTTATCCAGTGACAGATACCGATTCATTGATCGTGTTCTCAGCCGGCCATTGTCAATACTGACACTCCAGATACGGCTTTTTTCTGCCAGATCAATAATCGATTCGCCGGTCACTTTCTGCCAATAGTAATGGCAGTCCTGCATGACCTTGACCAGCGCCTCACGGTATTGCAGTTCGCTTTCGTCATCCACTGGCGTGCTGATGGTGCCCGCCAGCTTATTGATCAGATC
>DITX01000064.1:10745-20490 GCA_002422225.1 Gammaproteobacteria bacterium UBA6173 | reverse complement strand
CTGCGGTTGCGTTCGAAAACAATCAGATAGAATTCCTGATCGACCTGCGACATGGTCAACAGACAAAACCGTCCTTTGGTACCCGGAAAATCAAAATCAAAATAATCGGTTTTACCTTGCCGGGAAATCATGGCTTCATTAAACGGAAAGTTAATAGCATCTGCCACTGCCGGCGATAACACAGCAATCTGCTCGGCCAACAGATTGATTGGCTTATGCACAAAATCCGTGGAATCAATTTCCAACAATTCTTCGGCCGAGTTGTTGACAAAAATCAGTTGCCCGGCCTCATCTACCGCTAACAGCGGGTCACCCGTTACGTCCAGCAGCGCTGCCAGGTGTTGCTCCCTAGCGCGCAGGCGTTTTTCACTTTCTTCGTAACGTTGCAGCTGCCAGCTCAGGCGTTGGTTTTCACGTTTGACATTCTGCAGATGTAATAACTCAAACTGCTTGTCGATTCGCACACGCAGCTCTTCTTTGCTGAACGGCTTGGTGATGTAATCATTGGCACCCAGGCTCAAGCCTTTAACCAGATCCTCAACCCGGTTTTTCGCGGTCAGAATGACAATCGGCAACTCGTCCGGATCGTAACGCTTACGGACAATCTGACAGACCTGATACCCGGTCATCACCGGCATCATCAGGTCCAGTATGATTAAATCCGGTTTTTCCTGACTCAGTTTCTCCAGTGCTTCCGCGCCGCTCAGCGCAGTCGTCAAGTGGTAGGTGTCTGACAGGTGAGACTCTACAATGCGCAGGTTCAGGTATTCATCATCAACCACCAGAATGCGCCCGCTCCACTCGCGGCGGCTATTGCCTGAGCCGGATGATTCATCCAGAGCGCGTACACCTTTACGCCGCTCTTCAGCCAGACTGCTGCTCTGCAGCGCCTGATCCAGACTCTGAGGCAGTGAATCAATGGCCGCGATGGCGGCAGAGGCTGACGGCAATTCCACTTTTTGCCGTTTGCCTTCCGGCATGGACTGTTTCAGGGGCAGATCAAAATAGAACAGCGATCCTTCGCCAGGGGTGCTGCGCAACACAATCTCGGAGTCATGCAACTCAAGCAAACGCTGGGAGATGGATAACCCAAGGCCGGTACCACCCACTTGCCGGGCTTCATCTGAATCAATCTGGTAAAAGCGTTTAAAAATATTTTTCTGCTCAGTTGATGAGATACCTATGCCGGTATCACGCACCGACACTCTGACATCCTCTTCCAACAACTCAACACTGATGGTCACCGTGCCGTGAGGCGTGAACTTGACCGCATTGGCAACCAGATTGAACAGTACTTGCTGCAGACGATCGGCATCACCTTCAACCAGTACTTTTAACGCCGGGTATTTCTCTACCAGCTTGATGGGTTTGTCGCCGATTAACGGGCGGGTCATCCTGACTACCAGTGTGCATACCTGCTTGAGGTCGACGTGCCTTTTGTTCAGCGATAACTGACCATTTTTCATGGCTGAAAAATCGATGACGTCGTTGACCAGGCTCGACAGACGTTGCGCGCTGACTGACATTCAAATTGCCGGACTGATCAGTAAGTAAGATCTCTGCCAGACCAATGATGCCCGTTAAGGGTGTGCGCAATTCGTGAGAAACGTTGGCAATAAACTCTTCCTTGACGCTATCGGCCTGCTGCAACGCCTCAATTTTAAGTTGATTGGCGCGCAGAATATCCTCCTGGGCCGCACGATAACCCTCCATCATGCCTTGCAAGCGATCGCTGAGTCCCAGCGTCAGTACGGTGATGGCCGCCAGCGCTGCCAGTTGAATGCCGTTGTAAGCCAGCAGTGGTGGAACCACCACACCAAGCCGCTGCACTAACTCCAGGAAGATACCCAGCAATAAAATGATCCAGGACGACATAAAAAAGCTCGCTTCCCGGATCATCTTCCGATGCGCGAGGAAGGTGCTCAGCGTGACCAGCGCCGTCAATCCAAACGTAAACACCAACGCAAGGCGATTGGCAATAGCCGCATTACTGATGATGGCAATTACCACAGCAATACCGGCCGCTATGGTGTAGTACTTAGCCGCAATATCCAATCGCGCATCCAGATTGCGCAACCCCAAAAACGTGCGTACAAACATCATTCCCGCAGTACAGGCCATCAAACTGAAGACTGCAGTTGCTCCATTTCCCCATTCCGGGGATTCTGGCCAGAGATATTGATAGGCCAGTCCTTGGGCTGCCAGCGAGTACAGCCCGCCACACACAACAACAACCCCGAAGTAAAAAAATCCAGTTTCGCGGCTGCTGTACCACACAGTAAGACTGTAGATGCTAATCATCAGCATCAAGCCATAATACAAACCCGCGGTAAACAAGGAGCGCTGGGCCTCAGCAAAAAAATACTCTTCACTGCCAATGGCCAGCGGAAACTGTAAAGATGCCGTGCTCTCGACGCGAAAATAAAGCGTTTGCGCTCGTCCGGGAAATACTGGAAATTTAAAATTGATACTGCGATGTGTCAACGCACGTGCCCTGAACGGTAACGAACTGCCGGCCGCATGCGTCTGCCAGTTGCCATCAACATCCTGATAATAAAAATCGATGCGGGCAAGGTTGCTGAAGTTGGTATATGCCACCCACTGATCAACCTGCTCAAGACGGTTGCTCAACTCGACCTTGACCCACAGCGCACCTTGACGGTAACCGAGATTGGGTTGACCAGGCGCCATCCAGGGCTGGCCAAGCGTATCAAGCTGCAGTTGGGCTTCTTCAAAACTCAGGGTTCCGTCAACATCATCCAGCAGCAGCATTTCCTGGCCTGGGACAAGGCCTCCGTAAAAGCTGCTTACGTCAAGCGCTTGAAGTTTGCCGCTGACCAAAGTCAACAAAAACGCCAGCCATAGATATTTCAGGCACACGCGAGTGCCTTGCGTGAGAATCCCACAAGTGTGATGATTTTGGTGCGTTATAACCTGCAGGTATTTTCTTGTTCTAAACATCCCTTTCCCGTAACTGCAAGTTTGAACCCATGTTTACTCAACGTGTACTCAACTTGTGTACTCAACTTGCGGAATCAGCTAGAGTTAATCACAACAATAATACAGGTGTATCACATCATGCCAATACACAAATGTCACTCAAACAAAACCATTCTCAATATGCACCTGCCAATGCTGGTGCTCACGAGCAGCTTAATGGGTGCAGCCGGCCCGACTCTGGCACAACTGCCTCAGGTCAATACCTACACCGAAGAACAGGCAAGTGCGGGTGCCAGCGCTTATGAGCAGCATTGTGCCGCCTGCCATGGCCGCACTATGGCCGGCGGCACCGGCGGGCCAGCATTAAGCGGCGCCGCTTTTGCAACACGTTGGGGCGGACGCGACCTAGGTTCACTGATCAATCTGATCACCACTTCAATGCCGCCGGGCGGTTCTTCGCAGCTGCTGCCCGGTGACTTTCTGAACATCACTGCCCACATGCTTCGCAGCAATGGCGTGCGCGCCGGAGCAACACCTTTGGTAGCGGGCGCGACGGCGACCCTGGCAGACTTGCCACGCAGCAGCAACCCTGCATCCGGCACAGCGGCTGCGCCGGCACCCATTGGTGTCATTGTCGCGGGTAACATCAAAAACTATCAGCCTTTGACACCCGCCGAGATGACAAGTCCGGCGGCAGAAGACTGGCTGATGTGGCGCGGCAACCCCCAAGCCTGGAGCTACAGCCGTCTTGATCAGGTCAACCGCAGCAACGTCAAGAACCTCAGCCTTGAATGGGTGTGGAACATGCATGAGGGCGACTCGGAACCTTCGCCTATTGTTGCCAAAGGCATTATGTACCTGATCAATCCTGGCAATGTTGTACAGGCGCTGGATGCCCGCACGGGCGAACTGATCTGGGAGCATGCAGCAGGCCCAGCAACTGGCGAGGACATGCGCAATATTGCCTTGTACAAAGACAAAGTGATTCAGGCCACCACCGATGCCCGCCTGATAGCGCTGGACGCACGCACCGGACAGCAGGTCTGGGAAACCATTATTGCGGACAGCAGCAAGGGTTTTGCCAATTCCAGCGGACCGTTGATTGCCGACAATAAAATTGTGGTTGGGCTGGCAGGATGCGCCAGCTACATCCCGGAAGAGTGTTATGTGAGCGCCTACGATGCCGATACCGGCGCGCTGGCTTGGCAATTTAATACCATCGCCAAAACCGGTGAACCCGGCGGCGATACCTGGGGCGGTCTTGATGATCTGTTCCGCGCGGGTGGTGAAACCTGGATCACCGGCAGTTATGACCCGGAACTACGTTTGACCTACTGGGGTGTTGCGCAGGCCAAACCCTGGGCGCCGCCTAGCAGACACATGTCGATTCACGACGCCGGCCTGTACACAAATGCCACCATTGCGCTGGATATTGATACCGGAAAACTGGTCTGGCACTTCCAGCACGTGCCTGGTGAAGCACTGGATCTGGACGAAGTCTTTGAGCGTGTGCTGGTCAATCAAGACGGCAAGCAACTGGTGTTATCGATTGGTAAACACGGCATTCTCTGGAAAAACGACAGAGCAACCGGCGAGTTTCTGGGTTTCACCGAAACCATGTACCAGAACGTATTTACCCACATCGACCCGGTTACCGGTGCGGTCACTTACCGCGACGACATCATCAACGCACAACTGGACGAGTGGATTCCAGCTTGCCCAAGCAGCGCGGGCGGAAAGAACTGGCACTCCATGAGTTACCACCCACCCACCGGCTCCTTGATTGCACCGCTCAGCCAGACCTGTCTCGACAATCGGGCACGCGCCGTTGAACTGGTGCCAGGCTCGGGCGGTCTGGCTTCCAACCGGCGTTTTTACGAAATGCCGAACACCAATGGCAATATGGGTAAACTGGCGGCGTACGATGTCACGTCGCTCACCGAGCTATGGAGTTACGAACAACGCGCCTCATTTATCACGGGCGTATTATCAACCGCCGGCAACCTGGCGTTTGCGGGCGATCTTGATAGGCGTTTCAGGGCATTTGACGTCGAAACCGGCGAGATACTCTGGCAGACACGTCTGGGCACAGCCGTACAAGGGCACCCACTGACCTTCAGCATTGACGGCAAACAATACATTGCCGTGACGGCTGCCAATGGCGGCACCAGTCCGCGACAAGTCCCTAATGCCGTCGCCACTGAACTCAGGCCGCCACGCACAGGCAACGCTGTGTATGTGTTCAGCCTGCCCGAGTGATCAAGGCCGTTTGACATCTTGAATACCTAGTATCCACTTGCTGACAACTAAACGCCAGCGAGTGGATACAGCAGCAACAAGGTAGTGACAGCGGTCACCCCCACCAGAATATTCATGGGTATGCCCGCGCGCAGAAAATCACTGAATCGATATCCGCCTGGACCATACACCATCAAATTGGTCTGATATCCCAATGGGGTGGCAAAACTGGCAGATGCGGCAATCATGATGGCCAACATAAAAGGTTCGGGATTCAATCCGGCCTGCTGAGTAATCGCTAACGCCAGAGGCACCATAATGACCGCTGCAGCGTTGTTGGTAATGGTTTCAGTCAGCAGAGTCACCGCCGTGTAAATCAACACCAGTAACAACCACGGACGACCGCCACTCATGGCCACTAGGTTTTCTGCCAGCCTGGCCGCCACACCGGTTTTTTCCAGTGCCGCCCCCAATGCAAACGACGCGGCAATGGTAATCAAAACTGGCATATCCAGGCTCTTTTCGGCTTGGCTCACACTCAAGCATCCGGTGAGCATCATAGCGCCCACTGCCAGTAATGCCGCATTCAACATGCTGATAAAACCAATACCGGCGGCCAACACCGCTGCACAGAGAATTACCCAGGCCAACACCGCCTTTTCATGACGAGGCGCCTCTTTTTCCAGATCGTTGACGACCAGAAAGTCCTTGTTGTAGCGCTGACGCGAAACAAACGCAGGACGTGCTTCAAGCAGCATAGTGTCGCCAGGCTGGATAATGATATTGCCGAGATTGCCCTCGATTCGCTCACCATTTCTGGCCAGTGCCAATACAATCGCACCGTAGCGATCATGAAATTTTGAGCTGCGCACGGTTTCTCCAATGGCGGCGCAGGATTGCGAGACCACCACTTCCACTAGGCGACGCTCTGCCCGGTCTTCCATCAAGGGTGTGGCATTGCCCATGGATGCTGTCAGTCCGTTAATCCACAGCAGATCCGTAATGGCATCGGTTTCACCGGCAAACACCAGACGATCAGCGGCCTGTAGACGCTCTTCGGAGGGGGTAGCCGTGACAACACTGTTACCGCGACTGATTTCCACCAAGTAAAGCCTTTCCAGATTTCTCAAGCCTGCCTGTTCTACCGTCAAGCCCACCAGCGGACCATTGGGGTCCACGGCCACTTCGACCGTAAACTCTCGCATATTGGCGAAGGGTTTGCGTGTGCTACGATCCGGCAACAGCCGTGGCAACACCAGCACCATAAACGCGGAACCCACCACGGCGATCGTCAAACCCACCGCCGTTATTGAAAAAATACTGAAATCGGCTCGCCCGGTAATGGCCTCGTACTGGCCCGCAACCACGAGGTTGGTGCTGGTGCCAATCATGGTAATGGTGCCGCCAAGGATAGAGCCGTAACTTAAGGGAATCAGTAAACGTGACGGCGCGATACCGATCTTGCGCGACCACGCGTTGATGGCGGGAATCATGGTGGCAACAACCGGGGTGTTATTCAGAAATGCGCTGAGCGGCAACACGGGCAGCAACAAGCGGATAATCGCCGACCGTGTGCTTACTGGTTTGCCCAACAATCGATTCACCAGCAAATCAATACCGCCAGAGGCATGCAGGCCCGCGGCCACCGCAAACATCGCAGCGACCGTAATCAAGCCGCTATTGGCAAACCCTGACAAGGCCTCGGAAGGACTTAACACACCCGCAACACTGAGTAAGGTCAGTGCCGCCATCAATACAACATGAGGTGCCAGCCGTGTTGTGATTAAAACAGCTAACACACCCACTGCGAGCCCCAGAGATAACCACGCCTGCCAATCCATGTCCTTGCCCGCTCAGATTCAGAGTGCGCAAGTATAATCACCACCCACTTATTCCATTAAAGAATATTTAATACTATCCATATTCCTTTATGGAATTTTTAGAAGCGAGTTGCCAATACGCCCCGCTTGTAATCATCCAGCGCTTGTTCTATCTCTTGACGCGTATTCATGACAAACGGGCCATATTGCACAATAGGTTCGCGCAAGGGGTTCCCGGATAGCAGCACCGCACGCGTGTCAGGCGTGTGAGGCGTAATGCGCACAGTGTCGCCGGATCGCTGCAAACGTGCCAACTGGCCACGTTTGACCAATGTCCCCGCATCACCCAGGGTAACACTGCCCTCGTAAACATAGATCAATGTGGTGGTGCCAGCGACCAACAAGATGTCATGCGAGGCTAGTGCGTCAGAAAACATCAGATCCAGATACACAGGCTCGGTATCGGGTCGACTCACAGTCCCCTCTAGCAATTGCTCATCAAGACTGGCAGAACCAGCAATCAGCTTGGCGGTGACATCGTTGATCTGAATGACCGGAATGCGTGATGAAGGGATATCACTGTATGCCGGTGATTGCATTTTGCTATGGGCTGGCAGGTTCAGCCAGACCTGAAAACCGCGCATTCGCCCTTGCGTCTGCTTGGGCATTTCTGAATGAATAATGCCCGACCCAGCGGTCATCCACTGTACATCGCCACCTTTGAGATCACCCACATTGCCCATGTGATCCTGATGTTCCATCCTGCCTTCCAGCATATAGGTAATGGTCTCAAAGCCTCGATGTGGATGTGGCGGGAATCCGCCAATGTAGTCATTGGGGTCAAACGAGCCAAACTCATCCATCATCAGGAACGGATCAAAACGCGCCGGATCGCCGCTGCCGCCAAACACGCGTAGCAACTTGACGCCATCGCCGTCTGACGAGGGGCGGGCATTGACGATTTCGTCGACTGATTTGATATTCATGTTGTTAACCTCCAAGTTTTATGTCGCCATTTTAAGCAATAAATCAGATACCATGATGCAATTGCATGCTTTGATTGATCAGATTTTCCGAACAGTTGCCGCGCAGATATGCGCAAGGAGCATAAAGCACTTGAAATCGCCTCGTATTAGTCTAGAGCAGTGGGCCGCGCTTAAAGCGGTTGTAGACGAAGGCAGCTTTGCGCGCGCCGCTGAGGCGCTCAACAAAAGTCAGTCCAGCGTCAGTTATGCTATTTCCAAACTGAATGAACAACTACCGAGTCCTGTGCTTGAACTCTCGGGACGAAAGGCCGTGCTAACCGAGGAAGGCAAAGTCATGTACCGGCGCGCCACCGAATTATTACAGCAGGCCCTTGCCGCCGAACATACCGCCGCGCAGCTCGCCAAAGGTATTGAACCGGAAGTGATTATTGCCGTGGACGGCCTGATGGAACCTGGGCAATTGATCCCCGTGCTCGACAGTTTTTCGCACATGTTTCCAATGACGCGACTGCGCGTGTTAGAAACGCAGCTCTCGGGCACAGAAGAAGCCTTACTTGAGAAAAAAGCGGATATTGTGATCGGCAACCAGGTGCCGGTGGGCCACATCGGTGTGCCCTTGAATGAGATCAGAATGATTGCAGTGGCGCACCCACACCACCCCTTGTTTTTGTCGCCTTCAGAGGCTGGTATCAATGACTTTGAACTCAGAAGCTGGCGTCAGGTGGTCATCCGGGACAGCGGACATCGACGCGTGCAGGATGCTGGCTGGCTGGGCTCAGAGCAACGCTGGACTGTCAGTCACTTCAGCACCAGTCTGAAGGTGCTCAAGGCAGGTCTGGCGTTTGGCTTTATGCCGTATGACTGGGTCAAAAAGGAGCTGGAGGCTGGCACTTTGAAGGAACTGCCCCTGGGTCTGGGCGCGGAACGCCGTCTGCCCATGTACCTGATGATGTCCGCCTCAGGAGATTGTGTCGGGCCAGCAGCGACTGCGCTGGCCCAACTGTTACGCGCGCATTTTAAAAAACAAGCTTAACGACGGCGATCCATCACACGATCAAACAACGACCAGTTATCAGGCAGCAAATTCTGTTCGGCACTGACCTGTGCACCAAACAGTAAATAATTGCGCTCAGCATTGCTATAAGGTTTCCACTCGGGCTGCCCCGCTGCGGACGGCACGCCGTGATGAGCAAAATTAACCCAGTAGTCCGACATGATGTCACCGAGGCGGTAATCGATGGCGGTTGGCTGATTCCTCAAGGTATGGACCGTGTTAAATGCATAGGCAATTTCCGACGCATGATATGCACCCAGCTCCTGTGCCATGGGTCCGGGTGGACGGTGCGTAAAAAAGTACAGGAATGCAGGCTGTTGAACATGCCGGGTCAAATTAGCCCAGGTCACCATATGCCAGCCAAAGGTCGCATCGCGGAAGCTATCAAGACTGGATTTGCGAATATCGGTCGAGGGATAGACTTCCAGCACCATATCCGCCAGATCACCATAAATCGCATTGACCCGTTCTTCGTAAGCGGCGGCCGTGCCGGGAAGACTGGAGCCTGCCCCCAGCGTTGTGCCCTCTTCCGCATTAAAACCCACCAGAATCGGCACCGGGTTCTGGCGCCCTTCAGAGAACTGCACAAACGGCTGTTCAGGCAACACCCAGCCATCCACAATGCCATCGGTACGAAAGCTGTGTTCCGCTGCGGCATCCATTAACTGACGCGCCGGCATGGCGCGCAGGGCAGCCAGATTGGCAAC
>DITX01000064.1:10240-10634 GCA_002422225.1 Gammaproteobacteria bacterium UBA6173 | reverse complement strand
CACGAATATTTTCCTGTACCCAGCGCAGCGACTGTATCTGATCCAAGATGCCATAATTTCCAGCTGAAAAATTGGGCGACTCCGCAATCAATTCCGGATGTGCAAAATAACCAAACACCCCCAGACGATAATTGACTGTTACCAGCACCACATCTTTCAAAGCCAGCTCACTGCCATCATAGGTATCAATTGCCCCCGACCCACGGGTCAGTGCGCCGCCATGAAACCACACCATCACCGGTTTGTTGGCGTTTTCGTCGGCGGCCGTCCACACGTTCAGATACAGACAATCTTCGCTACTGACACGTGCCGGCCGGTAAAAAAACGAACCTTCCGGATAAGGCTGTTGCATACAATCTGGACCAAATTCAGTGGCCAGTCGCTCGCCCGTCCA
>DITX01000064.1:6920-10197 GCA_002422225.1 Gammaproteobacteria bacterium UBA6173 | reverse complement strand
GCGAGTAGCGGTGTCGCGAGCACCGTCAACAGTGAAAGGCACAGCGCTTTAAATCGTATTGTCATGACAGACACCTTGCAGGCAGTTATTTTGCGGTTGGGTTTTAACATCATTTTATCTAGAATGCCGTATTATTTTTGTGAGACTCAAGTCCTTGTTCAAAAAATCACAGCTCTTCAAGCGGCTACCTTGGATGCTAGCCTTGTCAGCCGCGTGTGGCAACACATCGGCCGTCGCTCAGCAGGCAGTTGCTGAAGAGGCCATCCATCAATGTCTGCAGGAGCGCGTGCTGAGCACAGTCAATCAGCAGGCCACGATCGCTGAGCTCAGAGCGCAGTGCCAATCTGAGCTCAGCACCGTGATCGAGACCACACCCCGGCCGGCCTTACACTTCTTCCGGCCCTACAAAGACAACTATCTGGTTTTCGGCCGCATGGAAATGGACGATAACAGCCAGCCGTTCAGTGGTGAGACGCTGGATACCAAGTTTGAGCTGGGGCTGACATTCAGTCTGTTCGAAGGCCGTCGTGACTTTCAGTTTTTAGCGCCGCTACACATCGGTTACTCCCAAAAGTCCTGGTGGAATATTTCCGAAGAGTCAGCACCCTTCAGTGAACACAATTACAACCCGGAAATTTATTGGTTATTTGATCAGCCCAAGCGCCCGCTGCTGGGCAAATTCCCGTTTGTGGATATCATTGGATTCGAGCATCAATCCAATGGCCAAGCCGGCATTTACTCACGCAGCTGGGACAGAAGCTATATACAAAAAGAGGTGGAACTGCTACCTCAACTCAGTGTCAGCCTCAAAGTCTGGAATATTTTGCGGACTGATCTGACCAACGATGATATTCGTGATTATCTGGGTAACGGCATGCTCAGCGTGATATTCCGCCCCAATGACCGTACCAATTTGCGCTGGCGATTCATGCGTGGCAGTCAAGTTGAAACCTGGAGCTACACCTTTGACATTTATTACCGACGCCCTAACGTCAATGGTGCATTTTTTATTCAGTACCAAGATGGATATGGTGAAGCACTGATCAGCTACAAACAGAAAAGCAGAAGCCTGCGCGCCGGGTTTTATTTCCCGCTGGATATTTTTGAGTGAAGCTCAATGGGCGTCCGCGCGAATGCGGGGTCCAGCGATGCAGCCCGCTGCGCATACATCATGGCCTGTTCTGCTTCACCCAGTTCAAACATCAACCACGCCAGGTTGTTATTGGCGACGGCCGAATCTGTCTCAAGCGTGAGAAAATCAATTAATACATTGGCGGCGTCCTGTTGCAACCCCTGGGCATAAAACTGATTGCTCAGACCGATACGCATTAGCGCGCTGGCAGGCCAGCGCAACACACCGGCCTGCCATGCAGCCAGCGCGGAAGCGCCGGCATGACTGAGCTCAAAATCAGCAAGCGTCTGAAAATACGTGGTTTCATCATCATCAACCGGCATGTGCCCGGGCTGCAGGACAACAACCGACCAATGCCCGGCACGCGCCCAGGTTCGCTCAAACACAGCCATTGGCATGACGTACTCTTTGCGCGTGCCCGAGCGCAAGGTGATGGTGTTTTCTGCAAGATCAAATCCCACCGTCACGGCATAGTGCCACTGTGGCCAACGCGATAACCCAAGATTTTGCATCACCAACACCGGCTGACCAGCCGCCACCTCCGACAGTAGTTTTTCCAGGGTACCGGGCAGCACATAAGGCAGCCTGCCGTAGCGGCGGGCCGTTGCCAGCATTTCAATTTGCAATGAACCACGCCGGGCAGGGATATAAACCTGCGATACCAACGCCTCAGCGGTGACCTCTACCTGATTGAAGGTCAGCACCGTTGCCAGCGCAGCAGGCCCACATTGAAAATCTTCCTGCGGGAAAAACCCAACATCACTCAGCAGTACAGGCGATGCCAAACTTTGTGGTGCCTGCGCCTGCAACTGCAGGGTCTGGGGGGCCGACAGGCAAGCTTGTAACCCAAACAGCACTAAGGCCACGATCAGACACAAGCGCAAGGTCTTGCGCTGAACGCAGCGTTGCCACACCTTAGATGCCCGGGAATATATCGGTGACGCCAGCAACATCCAGCAGCAAAAAAATCACCAGCACAAAAACCAGTGTCTCCAGCGCGCCTTCACCCGCTGGCAATACGTCGATCTGTGCAGACAACGCTGCCAATTCAGACGCACTCAGGCTGGCAACCCTGGCCGCAGCATCTGCCACATCAACACCCCTGGCTTCGAGCTGTGACTGCACCTCGGCACGATTTAAAAATGCACTGAGCTGCGCGCGCTGCTGATCAACGCGCGAATCCTGCGCTAATTGTTGTGTAGATACCATGCCTGAGGGGGCCGCGATTGCTGTCGATTGCATAAAAGTACCCGCCACCAACACTGCTGTCAGTACTCCGGTTGCGCCGATCCTGTTACAGATTGCTTTCATTTTTTCACTCCTGTGTTTTTGCATTAAACCCTTGCGGGCCTGTGGTCATGACCAGCCTATCCAGCCTGGTAAACGTGCACATCCCGTTGCGGAAACGGAATGGTCAATCCTTCTGTCGCAAAGGCTTTATAGACTTGCTCATTCATCGCAAAAAACACTGGCCAGAAATGCTCGGCCTTTACCCAGGCACGAACAACGATATTCACAGAACTGTCGGCGAGCGCGGACACTCCAGCAAACGGTTCCGGATCTTTTAAGATGCGTTCATCGCCATTGATCAATCGATTTAACACTGCGTAAGCCTTGTCGACATCGTCACCGTAAGCAATACCAAACGTCCACTCCACCCGGCGTGTTTCCTGCGCGGAAAAATTCACCAGCGTTCCAGTGGCCAATGGCCCGTTTGGAACAATAATAGTTTTATTGTCAGGTGTTGTCAGAATGGTGACAAAGATCTGGATTTCCTTCACGGTACCTGCGTGACCCTGTCCTTCAATAAAATCACCCACCTTGAAGTATTTAAAAAACAGGATCATCACGCCACCCGCAAAATTCTGCAGCGTGCCAGACAAGGCCAGACCCACTGCCAATCCCGCGGCGCTGAGCAGGGCGATGAACGACGTCATCTGGATGCCAAGCACACCCAACGCAGTGATATACACCAACATTTTAAGCAGAATGTTAAACAGACTGCTCAGAAAAGACGCTAGCGACGGGTCCACTTTGCTTTTTGACAGCATGCGCCTGATCATGCCGATAACAATATTCACCAGCCATAAACCCAGGATCAGACTGACGATCGATCCTATCAGCTTTGGTCCGTAACTGATGGAC
>DITX01000064.1:739-6821 GCA_002422225.1 Gammaproteobacteria bacterium UBA6173 | reverse complement strand
CATGATCAATAATAAAACAAGCGTGATATCCAGAGAAATGTGTGCTTCCGGAACGGGTCAGCTGTTCAGACAAGGCACGCGACGCGCACCACTTTTGATCAAAAACCTACTACCGCTGGCCTGCCTGTTCGGGCTCTCAACGGCACAGGCGCAAACGGTAGCGCTCACTGATGCCCGCATCATCGATGGCACGGGCGCAGCAGCAATCTATCCCGGCACACTGATCATGGATCAAGGAAAAATAATAGCGATTGGCAACACAACGGATATCCAGATCCCGGAAGATGCCCAGGTAATCGCATTAGACGGCAAAACGCTGATGCCAGGTCTGGTTAACGCACATGGACACGCCGGTGGTGTGCGCGGCCTGGAAAGTGGCCACTACAGCGAAGAGAACCTGCTGCGCCAATTGTCACTGTACGCCAGTTATGGCGTTACCAGCGTAGTCAGTCTTGGTGATGACGAAGAGGCTGGCTTTCGTTTGCGGGATACTCAGAATCATGATGACCTGGAACGGGCGCGTCTGTTTGTAGCGGGTCCGGTACTCAACCCCACCACGGCCGCGCAAGCGCTTGAAATGGTCGATCAGACGGCAGCACTCAAACCCGATTTCATAAAAATTCGTGTCGATGACAACCTGGGTCGCACACCTAAAATGCCGGCTGAGGTATACCAGGCAGTCAGTGCACGAGCCGATTCACACGGCATTCCGCTGTCCGTTCATACCTATTACCAGCAAGACACCAAAGACTTGTTGCGTGCCGGTGCTGATCATGTAGCCCATAGCATCAGAGACTCGCATGTTGATGATGAATTTATCCAACTCATGCGAACGCGTGATATCTGCTACACCCCCACATTGACCCGCGAGCTGTCGACCTACGTGTACGAAAGCGAACCTACATTTTTCTCCGACCCGTTTTTTTTGGCCGGCGTTGAGGCTGATGTGCTGACCACGTTACGGGATCCCGAGCGCCAACAGCGCATGACACAAAACGCGGCAGCCCAGCAATACAAAGCAGCGCTGCCCATTGCCATGACTAATCTCAAAACCTTGTCGGATGCCGGTGTACGGATTGCTATGGGCACAGACAGCGGCCCGGCTGCACGCTTTCAGGGTTATTTTGAACATCTGGAGATGTGGATGATGCAAGATGCGGGCATGACACCCATGCAGATCATCAAGTCTGCCACCGCAGACGCGGCCGCCTGTATGAATCTGAGTGATACCGGCACACTTGAAACCGGCAAATGGGCTGACTTGGTCGTGCTGGGACAAAACCCCCTAGAGGACATACGCAATACCCGCTCCATCAAGCAGGTATGGATCGCTGGCAATCAGTTGCGCCGCCCGCGGTTCTGAAACAACAAAAGTGGTCCGGGTTCTGCGGGCGCAGCCACCAGTTCCGGGAATCCATCCGCATCAAGATCAATGATCTGGACGTCGGATACACCACCCACGTGCAAGGCATACCGGCGCCACAGCGATAATTCCGACTGATAATAAAAAACCTGCAGTCCGGAAATTCCACCAACAATGATCTCATCAATCCGGTCTTGGTTCAGGTCTGCAACTTGAATGACCCGCGCCCCGGCAAGGGTGTCCGGCACTTGATCCGGGCGCCATCCACCAGCAGTATCGCGACGGTATACGGACAACTGTGTGCCATCTGCGCTCAAGGCTGCAACAAAAACCTTATCTGCGCTCTGGTCCAAACCGGCGGCTTGCCCGGGTGCGACATCGAGAAAGCCGCCAGCGTCAGCACCATCAAGCAACAAGTATTCGTCCACAAACTGGCCTCGTGATGCCAATGCAATCACATCAACACCAGCCGGGCCCGCTGCCAAAAGTTCTTCGCGTCCATCCAGATCCCAGTCATAGGCTCGCAACCTTGCAATAGGCGGCGTGGATTCCAACAACAGTGACATGGTGCTCCATGTTCGTGAGCGCGCCTGACGCGGTGTATACACCTCAAGTTCGGGCGATGCCACCAACACACGCGTCCCACTACCCGACAGATTGGCCCACAACAAGGCGTCGGGTGCCACATCTGAGCGAATACTGCTTGCTGACCATGTATTGTGTATCTGATCCCGACCAGGGTTTTGCAACCACATCAACTGATCACGGGTGCCAGAACCTGGCACTGAAAATCGTCCCGCAATTGTTAAACTTGCAGGCGATCCAACTGGCAGACTATGCGCAGCGACGGCTCTCAGCTCGTCAGCCAGCAAGGGAATTTGCAGAAACTGCCACGCTGGATTTTCAAACCAATACACCCGACCAGGTCGTCGACTCATCAACAACACGTCAGTTCGGGTATCTCCCCCAATATCAGCTAACACTACCTGGCCATTGCCAGGCACTCGGGCGGCCAGTTCTATGGTTTGAAAACTCGCGCGTACGACTGCACCGGACTGACAGCCGGTCATCAGCAACAAACACATAGCAAGCAGCGCCCGTTCAACTTGCGTGAATCGAGTTTGGCCTGCACAGACATCAGAGGGAATTTTCATAAGGTGGAACGCAGCATAATGCACCGTCGCAACAGGTTCAACCGGCTGTTTCTTTCTTGAAATCGACAGTGGTAAGCTGACTCGGTTGATAACACTAATCGCCTTCACCCGCAGCGTGTGAAGTTCTCTGGAGAGAACAGTATGGATGACTTCTGGAGCAGTAATAAAACCCAGAATTTTACAGGTGCCGTTGTGTTAGTGATCGTCAGCTCTTTGTCCGTTTATCTGCTGGCACAGAACTCGCAACAATGGACAACCCAGCTGACACTGACCAGCGCCTTGTTTCTGCTGCACATTACCTGTTATTTCATTTTTACGTTGGAATGGGCGCTGAATTCCCGCAAACGTCTATTTGTTCTGCTGTGCATCGAGATAGCGGCGATTGCATCCCTGTACTTTCTGGTCAGCATCAGTTTTGTCGCCATTTTGGGTATTGTCTGGATAGTACAGGTCACCGAAACCTATCCCATCCGCACCACAGGCTGGTTGCTGTTGTGCGTCGTCAGCCTCTACACCATCAGCCAGTTGTTCCACTGGGGTGGATCCAGCCTGATGCTCACTATCACGGGCTCTATTACGCTGGGCCTTTTCCATTTGTTTGCCGTGATTGCGACCCACAGGGCCAGGCGCGAACAGGAGTTGCGCGAAGAAACTGCCGCGCTGAACAGAGAGCTGCTAGCAACACGTGAATTGCTCACTGAGCATTCCCGTCAAGCCGAGCGACTGCGTATTGCGCGTGATCTGCATGACTTGCTGGGGCATCACCTTACAGCACAAATTCTGCAACTCGAGGTCGCCACCCACCTGACTGACGGGCAAGGTCGCCAGAAAGTCGAGCAGGCATTGGCACTTGGCAAATTGTTATTAAGTGATTTGCGCACAGCCGTCAGTGAACTGCGCGAGGATGAGCCAATCAACTTTATCGACGCCATGCACAAGTTGATCAGTGGCGTGCCGGGGATCACGGTCGATCTGAACTTGCGCAGTGTGCCTGGTGATACCCAGATTGCGGAAACTTTGCTGCGTTGCACCCGGGAGGCACTGACCAATGTGTTACGCCACAGTGCAGCCACGCGTTGTTTTATCGACTTTCATGCGGATGACACCTGCTACCACCTGCGCATCAATGACAATGGCACCCATCGTGGCACCATCACGCCAGGTAACGGCCTCAAAGGCATCAAAGAGCGTATTGAAGAAGCAGGAGGTTGTGTTGAGTGGTCATACGAGCAAGGATTTGTTTTACAAATCCGCCTGCCCATTGACCGGCTTGTCACAGACAAATGTCCGTCCCTTACAACATCGCGTGCCTGACCTTGGCAGACACCCACTCAGACACCACCACGGTTGCAAAAATCAACACAAACACTGTGGCAACCTGACCCCAGGCCAGATTGTTGATGGCTGCGTTCATTTGTAATCCAATACCGCCCGCGCCCACCAACCCCAAAGTGGTCGCTTCGCGGATATTGATATCCCATCGGTATACACAAATACCGGCAAAAGCCGGCATGATCTGCGGCCAGACCGCATAGGCCAGCACCTGGCTGCGTCCCGCGCCGGTGGCCGACAATGCTTCAACGGGGGTCGGATGTATTTCTTCTATCGCTTCGTAAACCAGCTTGCCCACAAAACCGATTGATCGCAGTGCGATGGCCAGCATGCCTGCAAAGCTGCCGGGGCCTACGATGGTGACCAGCAGCATGGCCCAGATCAAGGCGTTAATGGAGCGGGAGCTGACAATAATCGCCAGTGCCACCGCACGCAAAACGGGATGAGGCGTGGTATTGCGCGCGGCCAGAAAGGCCAGAGGGAAAGCAATCGCAATGCCCATCGCTGTGCCCACCGTCGCGATATTGATGGTATCCCACAAGGGCCGCATCAGAGAGCCAGTGATACTCCAGTCCGGCGGGATCATGCGACCTATCAGACTGGCAGCCTGCTCATCAGCGTCATACAAAAACTCCCAGATCGTGTTTTCCGATATGATCGCCCAGCACCACACAAACAGCATGCCACCGACCATCCATCCCACCCAGTGGGCATATTGTTTCAGAGGTTCGCGTTTTTTCCAGACGGGCTGGTCACCTTGTTGGATCAGGGGCATTATTGTGTCCACTTGCGCACATACCCGGACAGGTATTCGCTCATCAGCACAATCACAATGATCAGCAGCAAAATGGCGGCCGAGGTGTCGTAATCGTAGCGGTTGATGGAAGTATTCAGGGTAGCGCCAATTCCGCCAGCACCGACAATACCAATCACGGCAGACTCCCGAAAGTTGATATCCAGTCGGTACAATGACAGGCCGATCAAGCGCGGCATCACTTGCGGCTGCACCGCATAGTTGACCCACTGCAACCAACTGGCACCCGTCGCCCGGATGGCTTCCAGCGGTTCTTTCTGGGTATCTTCAATATCTTCTGCCAGCAATTTGGCCATAAATCCGATGGTCGCAAACGCCAGTGTCACCACCCCGGCCAGCGGGCCAAATCCGAACATCGCCACAAACAGAATGGCAATGATGATTTCCTGAAACGTGCGTGACAGGGCAATGATGGTGCGGCAAAACAGGTACACCGGCAGCGGCGAAATATTGCGTGCCGCGCCCAGTCCCACAGGAATGGCCAGCAACACGCCAATCACGGTGGCCGCCAACGTCATGGTCAGACTTTCTTTCAGACCGGTAAAAATTTCGCCACTGCGTGTCACAAAATCTGGCTGCAGAAACGACGCCATAAAAGCAACGCCGCGATCCATACCTTGTGCAACCCGCGACCAGTTGACATCCACACTCAGCCACGCGAGCACAATGTATAACAACACGGCTGCGTTTAATGCCCAGCGCCAGCGCGCGTCGCGAATCAGTGGCAAGGGCTTCCAGATGCCGTCTTTAAGCAAGGCCAGGCGTTGCTGATCAGCACCTGAGTCTGTTGACGGGCTACTCATGGGTGACCACCCTGGCCAATAGGTTTTAACAGATCAATGGCTGCCGCGGCTGCTTCATCGGACTCGTCCGTTTCGCCCGTGGTGGTTGACCAGTCTTCTTCGCCATAAATATCCGTCAATGTCTTTTCGGTTAAGGCCGATGGCGGACCATCAAATACCAGTTTCCCCGCACGCAATCCCACCACGCGATCGACAAATTGCTGCGCCAGCACTACATCGTGAATATTGATCACGGCTGCCAGTTGCTGCTCGCGGCACAACTCGCAAATCAGCCGCATGATCTGCCTGGACGTTTTGGGATCAAGACTTGCTGTAGGCTCATCAACAAGCAATAGTTTGGGGTTTTGCATCAAGGCGCGCGCGATTCCCACACGTTGTTTTTGTCCACCCGACAAGGCGTCACCGCGTTTATCGAACATGGTTTCCAGACCCACTCGCTCTAACAGATTTAATGCCTGCTTGATATCAGAGGACGGGAATTGCCGCAAAAAACTGCGCCAGAATCCGAGATAGGCAAGGCGCCCAGACAACACATTTTCCATCACCGACAAACGTTCAACGAGCGCATAGTTCTGAAAAATCATACCAATCTGACGACGCGCCTGTCGTAATTTAG
>DITX01000064.1:0-682 GCA_002422225.1 Gammaproteobacteria bacterium UBA6173 | reverse complement strand
ATCACCCGTATCATAACGCTTGCTCAGCCCGGTCAATGTCAGCATGCTTTCCTCTTATTCTTGTTCATCAATCGCAGTTGTAGACCGTGTTGTTTGCCTCATCAATTTCCCTGACCACGCGCCAGTGTTCTTGATAGGTAATGGGGATAAATTGCGCCATGCCAGCATCAGCAAACTCACGCTGCAGGGCGCTGCCTTCCCAGTTGAAACTGAAAAACGCCTCGCGAATCCGGTTGGCAAGTTCCGGCGTCAGGTTGTGTGAAACTCCATAGGCCGTGGTGGGGAAGGTCAGCGACTTGTAAATGGAACGGTATTGACTGGCATTAACAACATCGCGGCCTTGCATGCGTTTAAGCACTTCATTGGCGACAGCAGCGGCTTCATAATCGCCGTTCACAACACCCAGAATAGAATTGTCGTGGCTGCCGGAAAATACGCTGCGATAGTCTGTGCCAGCCACCAAACCAAACTCATTGTGTAACAAGGTGGATGGCGCCTTGAATCCAGAGTTGGAGGTTGGCGCCGTAAAGGCAAGTTGCCTGCCCTTCAGGTCTGCACCACTGCTAATGCCACTCTCTGGAAACGTAATAATTTCCATCTCATAACCATAACTGCGATCGGCGGCGGCCATCATGGCAAACGGCACAAAGCCGGTACAGTTCACCGCAACGGGCGTTGATCC
>DITX01000040.1 GCA_002422225.1 Gammaproteobacteria bacterium UBA6173 | reverse complement strand
CATATATCTGGCAGTCATCCGCATAGCGGGCAAAGCTGTGGCCACGTTTGTCCAATTCCCAATCCAGTTTTGGCGTTGTATGCGGCCAAGGCCGGTGGTCGAAATCGAGTCGTTTTGCGCGCGAGCGCTGCATGAGCAATGGGCCGTAAGGTTAGTGCTTATCGCACTCAGCGCAGCGGGTGGTCATTCAAAACCTGAGACGGCCCCTTACTCAGGCGTGCGCTCGCGGCTACGGATGCGATGCCGGCGCGTGGGGCTGGCGCTGTCGGTGCGGGCCCGGAAAGTGGGCTGGGAATCTTGCAGTCGTTTAGGTTCCGGGAGCAGCGGGGCATGAGCGAAGGACAATAAAGACGCCAAAGGCGTCGTCCTGAGGAATGCCCCGCTGCTCCCGGAACCGTCTACATCAATAGAACCAGCCCACTTACCGGGCTGGACAAATATACAATCAAGCCCCACGCGCCGGCAGCACATCCTTCAATTTCGCGGCCATCTCACGAATGCTACGCTCAGTCTCCGCCCAATCAATGCATGCATCCGTCACCGAGACGCCATATTTCAGATCACAAAGATTCTTGGGGATCTTCTGATTACCAAAATTGATGTTGCTCTCCAGCATGACACCCACAATGGACTGGTTACCTTCCAGAATTTGATGCGACACATCCTTTAATACCAAGGACTGAATCATTGGATCCTTGTTGGAGTTGGCGTGACTGCAATCAATCATGATGTTAGTGCTGACACCGCCTTTACGCAGCGCATCTTCTGTTTGTGCGACGTGTACAGAATCGTAGTTTGGACCCGCGCTACCACCGCGCAGGACGACGTGAGCATAGGGATTGCCTTTGGTGCGCACAACCGCCACCTGACCTTCCTTGTTAATGCCGAGGAAACGGTGCGGATTATTGACCGACTGCATGGCGTTCACCGCCACCATCAATCCACCATCGGTACCGTTTTTAAACCCGACTGCTGACGACAGACCACTAGACATTTCACGGTGTGTCTGCGATTCAGTAGTCCGGGCACCGATAGCGGACCAGGCAATCATATCTTGCAAGTACTGCGGCGAAATTGGGTCAAGCGCTTCGGTTGAGGCTGGAAGCCCCATGGAGACGATGTCCAGCAGTAACTTGCGACCGATGCGTAAGCCATCCTGAATGCGGAACGTATCATCCATATACGGGTCGTTGATCAGACCTTTCCAGCCGATAGAGGTACGCGGCTTCTCAAAATATACACGCATGACCAGATACAAGGTGTCTTTGACTTCATCCGCCAAGACTTTAAGACGCTCAGCATACTCAATGGCAGCCTTTGTATCGTGGATAGAGCAGGGTCCCACTACCACAAAAAGGCGCGGATCCTTGCGATCCAGAATATTAAAAATCGTCTGTCGCGCATCACGCACAGACTCCAGCGCCACGCCATCCAATGGCAGTTCAGCTTTTAACTGGGCCGGCGTCAGTAAGGTCTCAATAGACTCAATGTTCAGATCATCAGCTTTTAAATCAATCATCAATCACTCTCTACATTCAATTCTTATGGCTATAGGTACCCTGGGCCTTACACTTTGTGGTAAAGCTGGCGCCCGGTGCGGTTGTACTGATCGGCCATCTCTTCCATGCCCGCCTGGATGGCTTGATCCAGCACTGCCTGCTCTGCTTCGGAAACCACAGGCGTTATTTGCCCTGATTCCAACCCGGCAGCGTACTCACGCACCTCCTGAGTAATCTTCATCGAGCAAAATTTTGGACCACACATAGAGCAGAAGTGCGCGACTTTACCGGATTCCTTCGGCAATGTCTCATCGTGAAAGGCGCGCGCCGTTTCCGGATCTAGCCCCAGATTAAACTGATCTTCCCAGCGGAATTCAAAACGCGCCTTGGACAAAGCATTGTCGCGCAGCTGCGCGCCAGGGTGGCCTTTACCCAGATCAGCTGCGTGAGCGGCAATTTTGTAAGCCATCAAACCATCTTTGACATCCTGCTTGTCTGGCAGACCCAAGTGCTCTTTCGGCGTCACATAACACAGCATGGCACAGCCAAACCAGCCAATCATGGCCGCACCTATNNTTATCCATGTTCTCTTTGATCATGTGCATGGGCACGTGGCCAGGGCCCTCGATCATGGTCTGTACATCGTGTTTCCACGCAATTTTAGTCAACTCGCCAAGCGTTTCCAGCTCAGCAAACTGCGCGGCATCGTTGGCATCGGCAATTGAACCTGGGCGAAGCCCGTCACCCAATGAAAACGACACATCATAAGCCTTCATGATTTCGCAAATATCTTCAAAATGCGTATACAAGAAGTTTTCCTTGTGATGCGCCAGACACCATTTGGCCATAATGGAACCACCACGAGACACAATACCGGTCACGCGTTTGGCGGTGAGCGGCACATAACGCAGTAACACACCCGCGTGAATGGTGAAGTAATCCACCCCCTGCTCAGCCTGTTCAATCAGCGTATCGCGGAACATTTCCCAGGTCAGGTCTTC
>DITX01000209.1 GCA_002422225.1 Gammaproteobacteria bacterium UBA6173 | reverse complement strand
GGGCCCCGGATAATGGAGCCTGTACATTGATGGGGCCGCTGGGTCCGTCTCTAACTTAATCAATATACGAACTTGCCTTGAGAGACTACGGCAGTCTCTTCCTAAGTGCCCGTAAGACCGGGGTAGAACCCGTGGATAGACTAATAGCTCGAGTCACCTCCTGAGCAAATGAATGGTCTCAGCTTGGGCTCCATCCTGACGACCATTCCGCTCAATGAGTCCCTGTTGCTGCAGGTGTGCCAGAGCACGGTAAACTGCTTCCCTGGTCAGCCCCAGCTCCTCAGAAACGCCTGTCCAGGGTCGATCGATGAACACCGTCATCTGGTCACCTTTTGCATTCATGCGCAGCCAGGCAAGCAAGCGTTCATTCGCAGACCTAATATCCCGCAAACTCAACATAGCCCGCATTTCGCGTACTTGCGCAGCGAGTGTTCGGCTGAACAGCATGCCCAGGTCCTTGTTTGCACTAATTGCTGCCAGTAATTGATGGGAGTTCAACCGCATAACTATGGTAGGTAGGTCTGCTTGCGCATGACAGTGATAATGTTCTGCAAACAGCGATGCCTCAGCAAAGGTCTCTCCATTACAAGCCACATGCAGGATCACGCTGGAACCGTCAGGCAGATCACGGAACAGGCGGATACGGCCGGAAACGACCGCAAATATCGCAGTAGCAGGTTGCTGCTGCCGGAACAGAAACTCATCTTTTGCCAGCGATTGCTCACAGCGCGCATCAGCCGGCAAATATTCAATTAAATGTTCGAATGAATGCGCCATATGATCGAAATCATAAGTAATACGAAGACATAAAGCTAGACTTGGTCTCACAGCAACACAACACACACAAAATCCCGGAGGTAAACCATGCTGTACCTAACTTCAATCAGAACCACACTGTTGATAAGCGCCCTACTGACAGCCCCGCTGGCCTTGGCTCAGCACGACCAGCACACTGACCACGGCGCGCATGCACAACATTCAGCGAGCCAGCAGACCCAGACCATGGACCACAGCAAGCATGCCATGGAGACAGGCATAACGTCGGCTCAACCCACCGAAGCAGGACAGGATGCCTTCGCCGCCATCCAGGAAATAGTGGCAATTCAGCGCCGGCAGACGTCGCCAAAATCCGAGGGTTGGGTTTCTCCGGGTTCATGGTGCAGGGCAATCATCACCAGCCGCACCACTTGATGATGGCAAAAGGCGCGTTTGGGCATGACCACTGATCAACGATTCAACCATTGCTGGAGGTTGCATGAAGATTTTGCACTCGATCACTATCTGTATCCTGATGGCATCCTGCACGACCGTGCATGTCAATTCTGATGGGCTGGTTGAATTTGCCGGACGGCAGACCGATATTGTTGGCCAGAATGACATTGCCGGATTGGTGCCGATCTCTGCGATGTCGGGTAGTAATGGCATGTATGGGCTTGGAGCCTATGAAGGGCTGGACGGGGAAATCACAATATTCCAGGGTCGCCCTTATATCACGCAGGTGCGTGGCGGCAATATTGTTATGCGTCACGACACCGATGGCTCGGCGATTTTTGCTGCATGGACAAAAAATGACACGTGGCGTGACGAACCAATACCTCCAGACGTTAACAGCTTCGTGGATTTGCAGCGCTTTATCCGGGCGCGCGCTGGCGCCGCCGGCATAGACACCGCGATGACGGCTTTTCCCTTTCTGATTAGGGGTGCGCCTGCTGAATTGGAGTGGCACATCAATCGTGATCGGACGAACGGACAAGTTGTCACCCAAGAACTTTTTCAGGCCTCAAAAGACAATTATGTGATGCGAAATGAAGCGGTAACGATAGTGGGTTTTTATTCAGAGCAGCATCATGGAACGTTTATCGGCACTTACGCGCCGGCCATGGCTGATTCGGGGGAGCAAAGTGCTATGCATATGCATCTGGTGTCGGATGATGGTCTATCCGCAGGACATATTGATAATCTCCACCTGGCGGGCGGTATGGTGTTGCGATTGCCGCAATGATTAATCGCAAAGCAAGGCCACTCGGAGCTGGGCAATTGGACGCGCTCTCAGCCCATCTTTTCAAATTCGTTGTGTGCCTACATATTCTCCAAGAGCGGGAGTCGCTTCAATTAATCTAGAGTTACAAAAGGATTTGATGAAAACCGCTTTTCGGAATCTCGAGATAATCAAAGAAGGCTCTTCGGAGCCTGCGGCGCTTGATCACCGTGCAGCAGCGCGCAAACGACAGCCGGGAGACTGTCAAGGTGCGATGGCCGGACGGCTACGTCATTGTTAGTTATTAAAAATCATAAAATCTGAAGTTGGCATAGTAGCCACTCGGGCAGATCAGGAATGCCTGCTAAAGTTTTGGAAACAGCTCGGAAAAAGTTCGGTGTTCGGTGCGAAATATCGCCGTCCGATTGTTGAGCCTCAGAAACTAAAAGTGCCCAGGAAACTGGTGGCGATTAAGATCATCAGCTGGGCAGATTCGGATCCAATTTAATTGCTGCGGCCCTCAACGTTATTTCCGGTCAATAGCATTACTGGAAATATCCCGATGGTATTACCACCAGCGCCTGCGTTGAAGGAGTACAACGGGCTTTTCTGAAGAGTTCATGAAGTCGGGGTAGAACCCATCACACAACCGGAAACAACAAACTTCTTTTGAATATAGCTGCGACCATATATGTACCCGACTCGGAACTTCATACTTGACGGCTCGCTTCAAAACATTCAATTAGTCCGAAAGCAGTATTTGCCTGCCACCACACCCACACCCCAATTTGCGGCAATTTCACCATCTTATATGAATCAGATTCATACCTCTGATTCAACTCCCCGGACAGTAGCCCGAATCAGCAATCCCGGCAAGTGTCCCCCGTCCGAAAGTCCTTTTCAATAAAGTCACCAAGTCAGCAGAGACCACCAGTCTCACCGGCACCGGAGTCCTCGGTTATGAGATCGGCAGTGATGAAGCCGGGGAGACCCACTTCCGCATCGCCACCAACAATGCTGGCGGGTTCTTCTCAAGGCAGTGGATCGCTTTGCATGTTGATGAATTGCACGCAGACTGGGAATTGGCGCAAAATGGGAGCGATCTCAATTTAATCAGTCCCCTGGAGTGAGACGGTATATGTGGAACCTTAACGAAGTCACCTGCATTGAGTATCTGTCCGGGCACGATTGCCTGGCCGAATGGTGCCGATATCGCACCTGAGACGTTGTACGAAAAGTGTCAGCTGGCCTCGGTATAAATGTTCACAATTTTGGAAGACACGTTTCCGCGGAAACGTCTTTTGGGTGGAAAACTGCGAGAATACGAATCAACGGACTGCTTGTTGAATTGCAGCGTGAATTGATCCTAGGTCAGTATTGGATGCAATTCAACACTTATATCTGAAAATCAGCCCGTAAGGCTTGCCAGTGCTGCCTTAATTGGTTCTTGTGATTGTCATTCATCGGCAAGTCGTTCAATGCCCGTGGCCACTGAGCCCTTGCCCTATCCATCACATCGGCCAAATGCGGCTTTATCGCCCGCCATGGTATGTCCGCTTTTTTTGCCCATACCTCAAAATGAGACAAATCTACCTTGTACCACTCCTTGGTTTTGCCAAGGCTCAGGGCATATTCCCGCTCGTCCCGCGCATACACACGTGTTGTGACGATATCGTATGCGGGTGAAAGGCGGGGCGTAATTTTATCCTGATAGAGCAAACTCCAGTTCTTTAGGTGGGCGTCACCATTGGCTAGAAGAATATTGACCAGCAGCCGCCTCGCAAACTGCTGAGCATCCGCAAGACCGTCCCCAGAAAATTGGAACAATATACGCCCAATCTGCTCATAGTTTGCCGAGTTATATTTTTCGTGCGGGTACTTCACCAGCACTTGGGCAAAGTCTTCCATATGGATGCGCGTATTATTGTTGCGGTCAAAGCGTTTGATGGCAAAGGCGAAGTTTTCATCAGGCAGTTTTATTGGCGGCAAATTGTCCAGCCTGTCCCTTTCCACCAGCTTGATTTCTGGAATATCTACACCCGCCATGGCGGCTAACGTCATCGCTGTAAATTCGTTAAGTGGCACATCTACATGCTGAGTTGAAGGTGTTTTAATAATCCAGTCACCCAACTCGCCGTTATCCTGTGCAAGATTGTAGCGACCGTCACGCTCCTTCATGGAGAATTTCATCTGCACACCCGCAAGTGAAAACTTGTGTGCCTGCTGGTTTGTTATGACTTTGACCGCCTGCCCAAGCCGGCCATTAGCAGTCAGCACCACGTCGGGTACATCCTCTGGCTCCATGGGTGTGGCAATCAAGGCACCGGGCAGATCTTGAGCAAGGTAGGAAAAAATCTGAAACTCGTTCTCAGGGTGTACTTTCAAGCCTTGCGCTATCAATTCTCTGAGCGAACCCTCAGGAAGCAGATTTGACAATACAGGGTGCAGCCGCTGGTGGGTGACCCAAGGCACAGACAGTAATTGCTCAGCCCTTGAGAATGCAGGATGCGTGACCAGACTGAATGTAAAACGTGCAGCGTCGCCCTTGAAACTATCGGCGAAAGTCAGAATATTTCTTCCACCTTGGAAACCTGCCAGATATCCAACCAATTGTCCGTGCAAAGTCAGCTTTAGTACGCCAACTTGTTCTGCACTCCCTTGCCCACTCATGCATCATCCTCCAGCATGTCTTGCCATGGATCATCTGTGAGGCTTTTTTGTGAGGTTTCTGGTGAAGCGGCCTTGTTTGTCCCTTCCAAAGCCGCCTTGACGGACAGCACCTTGTCTTTCGGGACCAGAAGCAGTTCGCAATTCAGCCCCTTGGCAACAAGCTCCAGCGTATCCAAACGAGGATTGCCTTTGGATTCCATGTGCTGATACTGCTGGCGAGAGATGCCTGCACGCAGCATCATGTCAGCCTGCTTTAGCCCAAGCTGTTTACGCCGCTTTTTTATCTGTTCCAACAACCCATTCATAAAAGAATCCTATCTATTGCTTTTTTTCTATATGAAATATGTTAGTTTCTATTTCCCATATAGGCAATAAATAAGTTTCTTTTTGATGTGTACGCTTTAGCGGGGACTGGCCAACAAATTACACTATAGTGTTACTAAGTGAGAATTTTCAGCCATAACTCATATCTGAATCGCCACCAACAATGCTGGCGGGTTCTTCTCTCAGGAGTGGGTCAGCTGGCCTGCCATCTATGGCGTCTGCAATGGACACACGAAGATTTCCTTCATCCTGTTCCGTGCATTGTTCAAAGGCAAGAGCGTGAACACTGCTGGGTTCCTGATGGCGGACCTGCAGCAAGAGGGCCTTATGCAGCGGGTGCCCGGCAAGACCCGCCTGTACGCTCTGACAGAGGCAGGACGCAATAAGGCTGCATAACCGGGCTTTGTAGGGTTCTTCTGCCCGTTACTCGACTCCGCAGCAATTTCCATAAGCCCTTGATTTTTCTGGCGACTTGAACTGACTCTCAAAACAAAAGTGGTGGTTATGGCGATTCTGAACTTCAAGCACATCAACTCGCTTTACAAGTCAGTTCCCATCAGGAGCTCATGCCGCTACGCTATACACCTCATACAGGTATATCACCGGAGGTTGCCCATGCTTGCCATCAGGCTACCTGAAGAGATTGAGGCTCGATTGGCCGAGCTTGCTGCCAGAACCGGTCGCACCAAGACCTTTTATGCCAAGGAAGCGATTCTCAAACAGTTTGATGAGATCGAGGATAAATATCTGGCAATCCATCGCATTGAAAATCCTGGCGAACTGACAGGACTGTGGCGATACCGAGTGCGGAAATACCGCATGACTGGCCGAATGGTGCCGATATCGCACCTGAGACTTTGTACGAAAAGTGTCAGCTGACCTCGGCATGATCACTAACTCACTGTTTTATCATATAAAACCATCTGATCACTCATCAAATGCAATCGATTGCTCGTGCAGACATGCGAGCGTCTATACTCTTTTTGCAATCAGCGTGTATGGACTCCTCCTCTATTG
>DITX01000144.1 GCA_002422225.1 Gammaproteobacteria bacterium UBA6173 | reverse complement strand
CGCACAGGATGGCCGAGCTATTGGGACGTTATCCACGAACACGTGACAACACGAAAAATGATTTATGCGTTCAGGGCGCCCGTAGAATACCGGTGCGCACGTTGTGATGGGCACCACGGTCATATTTTTAATGACAGTCCACAACCCACCGGGCTGCGATATTGCAGCAATGGCGCTGCGTTAACGTTTATACCCGTTTGAAATTTATTCTGTTATCGCGTCCAGAATGACGGGACCCACCTTACTCTCTCCAAGAATGTCTCCCGGGTTGTATAGCGGGCAGGTTTCCATGGACAAACATCCGCATCCGATACAGCCGGTCAGAGACGCCTTGAGCAACTGAAGTTTCCTTATGCGTTGTTCAAGTTGGTGATGCCAACGCTGTGCAAGTTGTTCCCAATCACGTTTGTTGGGGGCCTTGTGTCTGGGTAGCCTCTCAAATGCCTGCTGAATTTCTACAAGACTGACCCCGAGCTGTTGAGCCGCTTTGATGACGGACACCCGCCGGATAACGTCTGCACCATAACGCCGTTGATTGCCCGTGCTGCGACTGCTGGCGATCAGTCCCTTACGCTCATAAAAGTGAAGCGCTGACACAGCAAGACCTGTCCGGGCTGCGATCTGTCCCGGCGTAAGAAGCTGGCGATCCATATTCAGACTCCTCAAAAAAATCGTGATGACATTGCTTTACCTTAACCAAGGTTCAGGTTTTAGCATGCTTTTGACATTTTTCAACATCCGGTTATTCAATTTGAGGAGAGTTCGACATGGTAAGGTTTGAACATGTGAATATATTTGTAAAAGATCTGACAAGAGCCCTGACCTTTTATCAGGCCGCGATGCCGCACTGGTCTGTTCTCAGGAAAGGCGCTGGAGATTGGTATGGCTCGCCTCGACAATGGATCCATTTTGGGGATGATTACTCGTACCTCGCGATCAGTGACAACGGCTCCGGGGAAAACAGGGTGTTGACCAGCAATACCATCGGGTTGGCTCATATCGCATTCGAGATCTCCAATATGGACGCGCTGGTCTACCGGTTGCACCATGCCGGTTTTGAGCCGTGCAATCTCGGTGCGGACGAGCCGTTCAGGAGGAATATTTACTTCATCGACCCCGATGGGTTTGAGGTGGAGTTTGTTGAGTACCTCAGTGATTTGCCTCAGGAACGAAATCTCACCTGATCTACATATGGGCTAGACCTGTTGCTTTAAACCTCGTTGGAAACACGCTTGACATAGGTCAGCACACGATCAATGTCGTTCGCAAGCGCCGAGGCTCTCAGGGGCTCCTTGAAGATCGCCCGAATATTGCCCTGTGGATCCACCAAGGTAAGGGTTGAGGAGTGGCCCACTTCGTAACTCGCTCCATCTGCAGAGGGTTCGATCACATGGATGACTGACGCGGTTTGTGCCAACTTACCAATCTCAAGCAAGTCGCCGGTCAAACCCTTGAAGCTGTCATCAAAAAAGGTCACATACTCTTGAATGCGCTCCGGCGTATCGCGCTGTGGATCAACAGATACAAGATAGTATTCAGCCGCAACGTCCGGACGAGACGCTGCAAGCAGGTCTTTCAGTTTTGCCATTTCAACCATCGCCGTAGGGCAAATATCAGGACAGTACGTAAATCCAAAATAGAGCAATGACCAGGCACTCTCAAAATCTGAGCGTGCAAAAGCTCGCGCTTGACCGTCCAGCAACGCAAACTCTGGCAGTACCCGTGGTTGTTGAAGTACAAAACCATTGATCTCCGGTACTGGAATGTCAGTCGATTCATCAACGACAAATACCTGTCTGGCAGTCATGGCCCCAACACTGCCAACCACCAAAAAAACAATAACAAACAGAAACTTTGATACGGTGCTCAACGGACATCCCTTACAGTAAACAAAACATCCCGAGCGCCGGCGCTTTCGAACACCAGCGTGACAATCACTGACTCCCCCGGAACAAAGGTTGCCGGGATATCAATAAACATAAGGTGGTGTCCACCGGACGTCAGTTGTACAACACCGTCAGCGGGTACGGGCAGCGTGTCCAGCCGCGACATTCGCATCATGCCATCCTGCTCGCTGGAGGTGTGAATCTCAACGCGCCGTGCACCGTCAGAACGCGCATAAAGCAGACGATCTTCTTCGCCCGTATTTCCAATACTCAGGTAGGCGGCTGCGGTCATTGTGCCTGGCGGGGTCGCCCGAACCCAAGGATCAGAGAACGTAAACTGATCTGCGTTGATCTTATTGTTTGCTGCACCGTTCATAAATTCAGGGCTGGCAAACTCTTGCGCAGAAATACCACCAACGATAAAACGGGCTAATGCGGCAGCAACCAGAATCACAATAACAACGAGCACTGCCCATCCCAGAACAATGCCCTTTTCTATTCGATTGGCAGAGTCAGGATGTGTGATTTTTAACTTTTGCATGACAAGTGTCACCCTGTTTGATCAACTCTCGGGTAGTGTAGTCGCGCAATTCAAGGTCAGCCATGTGGCATATTGCCGCGTCCTGATGTGAGTCTGGCCTCAGACCCCAAGGACTACGCCCACAAACACGGCCAGACCTACCCAGTGATTATTGAGGAATGCCCTGAAACAGGCATCGGGTTGACGATCGCGGATAAGCAGTTGTTGATAAATCAATAAGCCACTGGCGACAAACACCCCAAGGTAATACCAGAGATTGAGCCCCAGCGAGCGGCCAACCAGCAGCAATGCAAGCACAAACATGCCCTGCAACATGCCAATCATGACTATATCGGCATCACCAAACAGGATGGCAGTCGACTTTACGCCGATTTGCAGGTCGTACTCACGGTCCACCATGGCGTATTGGGTATCGTAGGCGACCGTCCAAAGGCAGTTAGCGACGTAAAGCACCCAGGCAATCGGCGGCAAGGCCTCAGTCTGTGCGGTAAATGCCATCAATATGCCCCAGGAAAATGCCATGCCCAGTACGACCTGGGGAAGATGCGTGTACCGCTTCATAAATGGGTAAAGCAAGGTGAGTGCAACCGCGCCGAGTGACAACAGCATGGTCATTGTGTTCATAAACATCAGCAGTGTGGCGGACAACAGGCATAACACCAAAAAACAGATCACGGCTTCACGACGGGAAACCTGCCCGGTAACAATTGCACGGCCTTCTGTACGTTTTACCTGGCCGTCTACACCGGCATCTGCAAAATCATTAATGCAACACCCTGCGGATCGCATCAACCAAGTGCCGAGCGCAAAAATCAGAATCAAGTGCCATTGAGGCCAGCCACCAGCGGCCAGCCAAAGCGCTGTCAGAGTGGGCCACAGCAGCAAGTAAGTACCGATAGGCTTGTTGGCGCGAGTCAACAGAATAAAGGCGGGTGCGCGCGCATAGGCAACGGGAAAGCTGCGCGCAAGCCATTGATCAGATTTGATCAAATAAACCTGAAGTAGTGCCTGAAGGCGTTGCCACACTTCAATTAGATGACGCATTAATGAGCCATTTGATCTGCAATTGATCTTACGTCCGCCGAATTGACCAGTTTTTGAATGGCCTCTTCACAGCGCGCCATGTCAAGGCCGAGGCGTTGATACAGCTCGGCTGTGACTGCTTCTGGGGGCGCATCGCCAATGCCGTGCTGGCGCAGCAGACGCATTGCAAGATAAATCAGGTTTGCATAGACTGCGTGTGGCCCTTGATAGCTGCCGTCCTGCTGATAACGCAGTGCGATACAAACCTCCTCTGGCATGTTCCACGCCTGCATCAGCCACGCGCTGATCTGTTCACGGCTGATACCAATCAGATGATTTTCAAGTGCAACATGGCTGATGGCTGGATTGGCCTCCATGTAGCGGCAAATACTCGCAAAATGAGGAGGAAAGGTATGCGCGAGTATCAGATAACCAAAGTTATGTAGCAGACCTGCCAGATACATCATGCCCTGCCGAGGACGCTTGCTGACCGGCATCTGGCGTGCTAGGGCTTCAACGGCAGTTGAGCAGTACACAGCTTGCAGCCAATAAGGCGTAAAACCATCGGCGGCTTCTTTAGGCAAAGCAACCGATCGCCCCAGTATCAGACCGACCGCCAGATTGCTCACCAGATCAAAACCAAGAACGCGCACGATGGCATCTTGTACAGAACGTATTTTCCCGGGCGCCGCATAATAGGGCGATGAGGCCCAGCTCACGACCTGCGCTGCGAGGCTAGGATCAGCCTCCACAATACTGGTGAGTTCATTTACGGTGGCGTTGGGGTTGGCGCGCAGTTGCATGATGCGGTCAGCCGTGGCTGACAACGGCGGTATTTCCAGCGTTTCATCCAGGCGCTGTTTGATCCGCAAGGAGGTGAAATTTCCGATGGAATCATGAATCCTTTTGGAGTCTTCCCCGGCGTCCGGAAGATCATGCCGCAGTTTGGACCCGGGCACGGCAAATTCCAGGTGACGCACATGCTGACCCTGATTGTGAATGGTGTCGCGTAGCGTCCCCAAGGTGCCGCCTTGAGAATCCACCACTAGGTTGCCTTTGCCGGCAAGACTGGTATCCACAAACGTGGGCAGCAAGTAAAAATTTTCGCTGCCGGTGATCAGTGTCAGCCGACGGCTGCGCGACGCTTTCACGATATCGTGATGCGACATGGGCAACAGTTTGCGCTGCGCATGTGTTTGCAGGCTGTTCAGATCCAGCATTGCATCGGCCGTCAGAATACACTGAGCGATCCCCAAGTCGTCCTGTACCAGTACACAACGCACTACTAAAAAGGATTTAGACATTGCCGTAGAGTTCCCTGTCGCCCAGCCACCGATCTACCAGCGGGTCAACGTGTGAAGGATAGGAGTGTTCAATGTAATCAGCTGCTGATTTTACCGGATCAAGCAAGTCAGCGTCACGTACCAGATCGGCTATGCGAAAGCTCATCAACCCGGTTTGCTGGGTGCCCAGAACCTGCCCGGGCCCGCGCAGTGCAAGATCTTGTTCTGCAATATAAAAACCATCATTACTATCACGCATGATGCCTAATCGCAATTTTCCGGCATAAGATAAGGGCGTTTGATACAAAAGCAGGCAATGGCTGGCCTTTGCGCCGCGGCCGACCCGGCCACGTAATTGATGCAACTGCGCCAGACCCAGTCTTTCGGGGTTTTCGATAATCATCAAACTGGCGTTTGGGACGTCAACACCTACCTCAATCACCGTGGTCGCCACTAACAAGTGGAGCTCGCCCTTCTTGAATGCCGTCATAACAGACGCTTTTTCTACGGGCTTCAAGCGACCGTGGATCAAACCAATATTCAAATCAGGCAGCTGCGCCTGCAAGGCTTGCCAGGTTACTTCGGCTGCCTGGCATTCAAGTGCTTCAGACTCTTCTATCAAGGTACAAACCCAGTAGGCCTGACTGCCAGACTGACACGCCGCATGGATACGGGCAATCACCTCGGGTCTGCGGGTGTTTGCAATGATGAGTGTGTTGACGGGAGTGCGCCCAGGGGGCAATTCATTAATGATGCTGACATCGAGATCCGCATAAGCACTCATCGCCAAAGTCCGTGGGATAGGGGTGGCGGTCATGACCAGTTGATGCGGCTGAGTTTGCTCATTAAGTCCCTTTTCACGCAGGGCGAGTCTTTGGTGAACACCAAAGCGATGCTGCTCATCAATAATCACCAGCCCAAGACGCTGGAAGACCACCTCATCCTGAAACAGCGCATGAGTACCGACCACAAGCTGAGCAGAACCATCGGCTATGTCAGCCAGGGTTTCGCGCCGTTGTTTGCCTTTGACCTTGCCACTCAACCATCCTATTTTAAGTCCCAAGGGCTCGAGCCATTGGCAGAAGTTAAAATAATGTTGTTCCGCCAACAGTTCAGTGGGCGCCATGATGGCAGCCTGAAAATCATTGTCGACGGCTTGCAGTGCCGCCAGCGCAGCAACCACGGTTTTGCCGGACCCAACATCTCCCTGCAGCAAACGTAACATAGGCCTGGGTTGTTGAAGATCG
>DITX01000131.1 GCA_002422225.1 Gammaproteobacteria bacterium UBA6173 | reverse complement strand
CAGTGCAAACAGCACCGCCAGCCAGCGCTGCCCCAGGCAACGTTCAAAATAATAGGCCGGACCGCCGCGATATTGACCGTCTTCTTCAACCTTGTAGAGTTGGCCTAGTGTGGATTCTGCATACGCAGTGCTGGCGCCAAGAAAAGCAACCACCCACATCCAGAACACCGCGCCGGGTCCCCCAAATCCGATTGCTGCCGCCACACCTGCGATATTGCCCACGCCTACGCGGCCAGACAGCGACACTGCCAGCGCCTGAAAGGACGAAATGCCTTCAGTCGATGAGTTTTTGCGGAACAGCAGGCGCCACATTTCGCGCACGAGCCTTACCTGGGCAAAACGGGTCTGAATGGAATAAAACAGACCAGCACCCAGACACAGGAAAACCAGCGCCGGACTCCAGATAATATTGTTAATAGTGGTGACAAAGGCTTCCATGAAGAGTTCCTGTGTTGTTATTGCTCGCGAGATCAGGCTGAACAATAACCGAGGGGGAAAATGCTTTCAATAAGGGGTTTAACGAAGCCAGCATTTCCCCGCGCAAAACATCATGCGCTGCGGTTCACAACCGCCATGGTCAGGCGTGAAATGCACACAATTTTACCCTGCTCGGTTTCGATACGGATTTCCCAGACCTGTGTGGTAGCGCCGATGTGAACGGCCGTTGCAGTGCCAATCACCCAGCCTTCGGCAACCGGACGTATATGGTTGGCATTAATATCCAGTCCCACCGCGACTTTATTGTCCTGATGCAAGCAGTGATTGGCCGCAATGCTGCCCAGCGTTTCAGCAAACAGTACGGAAGCGCCTCCATGCAGGATGCCAAACGGCTGCACGGTACGGTGGTCAACGGGCATACGTCCGCGTAAAAAATCATCACCTGCTTCGATGTATTCGATGCCCAGTGCACTTGCTGCAGTGTTGTTGGCATGTTCGGCAATTTGTTGCAGGTTGGGCTGGCGTGTCCAGATAGGCATGATCGGTTGGGTAGTCCCTAGGTTAAAAAACGCAAAACTTACACGAAGTTGCGTGGAAGGCAAGCGCGGGTGTACAGCTTCCCGTTGTGCCGGTTAGACTTGCAGGCTGAATCCATCTCGTCACAAGGTAATTGCGCTTGACCCGACAGTTGCTGCATTTTGATCATGTCATTGCGATCGCGCCCCCAAGCGCGGCGGGCAGATCCGTCATCAATCGCGCTGATTTGTGGAAGGCGCTGGTGTTCCGTGCCCGTTATCCCGGCTATTTCACGCCGGGGCTGGAGTGCACGCTGCAACCCGTCGACGACACCCGGTTTGTGCGTATTATCAGCTTCGCAGACACCCAGTTGCGTGACGAAGTGACGCTGACACCCCACGAGCAGATTTACTCGATTGTGGATGGGCGCCACCAGCCCATGCACGCGGAGTGCAGGGTGGTGATTGAAGAGCCAACTCCGGGCCAGTTTGCCGTGCGCTTCAGCTATCGACGGGACTCAATTTCCGAACACGGTGGTTTAAACGCAGATGAATTTCTGAAGTCCGCTTATGTACAAAATGACCGCGAAGCGTTGAATCGTCTGCTTGAGATGCTCGCCGAAGGCTGGTTGCACCCGCACAGTTAACCCCGCAGGAGAGTTCACAACATATCCGCCACTGCTACGCATGCGTTGGATGAGGCCATTGCCTTGGCTGAAACCGCGCCTAGTTGTTACACCGCGCGCACCCATCCGGCTTATGCCAATGCCAATGCCAATGCCAACGCCGTTGGACCGTTTGGCGGCGTCAGCGTTGGGCGCCCACCGGCACGGTGACCATGACCTCGTACTTCCACGCCGATAGTCAGACGTTGGCCCAGATCGGCAGCGCGCATGTGCTCGGCTGCGCGCGGGCTCAGGCATATCAGAATGGCTTTTTTGATCAGAGCGCAGAGATCTGGTCAGCCGATGGCAAGTTGTTGGCGACAACGCATCAGATGGTGTACTTCAAGGAGTGACTGGGGGGTGGCTTACTTGGACATGCTGTAAACAAAGGCGGGCAAGATGTTGAGTGGCACAAAACTGACATCGTCCATCTTTTTGCCAAACACCTGTTCAATATCGGATTTGTTGCTTTTGAAGTACTGGTACTGCAGGTAAATACCACCTTCTTTTAATCCGTGGCGCATGGCGTGAATCACCTGATATAAAAACGCATGCTGACTGTCTGGATCTTCAAAGTTCTTTAAGGGTAAGGACGAGAGGATGACATCGTATCGTTCAGCTTCCACCAGCAGATGCGTCACACAGCAGTTATGCAGTTGTATGTGCTTGTCCGGGGTCGCGCTGATCAGTTGTTCAATCCACGGGTTGTATTCGGTTTTGATCTCGCAGATGTCCAGTTGCGAATCAGGCGACATGCGGCTGATGAGTTCCCGCGTAAATGCGCCGCGGCCGCTGCCAATCTCAAGGATGCGTAAAGGGCGCGAAAAGTCGATTTTGCCCACCATGTTGTTCACCAGGAAGCCGGAACTGCTGATAATCAGCCCGTCTTCGGTGATATTTTTCTTGAGATTGCGGTAAATCCGGATCAGCATAATGGTGTTTTCAGTCACTCTTAATAGGTACTGGCCGCGCGTTGGCGCTGCCGAGCACGGATCATACCCTGAGTCTTGACCGTTGCCTATGGGGGCGGAGGTCGAAGAGCTCCGTCCCCATCATTCGCCTTGTATGGTCTGTCATAAACGGTTTACTCTCCGGTTACTTTCAGGGAGAACCTTCACAATGCTCAAGTTATTCAAACCGGCCGCTGTGGCCGCTGCTGTTGTTGTTTTTACTATTTACACCCCGAATGATCACACCGCCACGGCCCAGGCCGTTGAAGACGTTGACCTTAACGTGGTCACCCGCATCCGCCAAGAGGGGCTGCACCGCTCGCAAGTGATGGATACCCTGTGGCACCTGACTGATGTCATTGGATCGCGACTGACTGGTTCACCCGGCATGGACGAAGCCAATGCCTGGACCCGTGACCAACTGAGCGACTGGGGCCTGAGCAACGCGCGACTGGAGCCTTTCCATTTTGGCAAAGGTTGGTCATTTGACCGCGTGTCTTTGCACATGGAGTCGCCCCGCAAAGAGCCGCTGATTGCCTATCCACGAGCATGGACGCCCGCCACGGATGGACTTGTGCAAGGTGAAGTGATGCGCATCACCCTGGCTGATGACGACGATCTGGAAGAGCATCGCGGCAAGCTCGCCGGCAAAATCCTGATGATGGAAGCCCCGCGCGTGATTGCCGAAGGTGACGCCCCCATGGTGCACCGCCACGATGACGACACGCTGGAAAATTTGATCAATTTCCCTATTCCGTCTGACGCCACGCCGCCGGTCGCGGGCGCTCGTGCCCGCACGCATCACTTCCGCGAAAAGCTGAACGCCTATCTGCAGGAAGAAGGTGTCGCCGCCACGCTGTACATCAGTTCACGCGACTATGGCATTGTGCGACTTGGCGCCGGCGCGGCGCAGGATGCAGATGCCAACCCCGGCGTGCCGTCCTTACAAATGGCTGCTGAACATTACAACATGCTGGCGCGTTTGCTCGACGATGACCGCCCGGTATCGGTGTCACTGGAAGTGGATGCGCGCTTTCATGAAGAAGATCTCAACGCCTATAACACCATCGCTGAAATCCCCGGCCGTGGCCGCCGTGCGGATGAAATCGTGCTGGTAGGCGCGCATCTCGATTCCTGGCATGCCGGCACTGGCGCCACCGACAATGCGGGTAGCGTTGCCACCATCATGGAAGCCGTGCGCATTCTGAAAGCCATTGGTGTGCAGCCCGAACGCACCATCCGTATCGCCTTGTGGTCCGGTGAGGAACAGGGTCTGATTGGCAGCCGGGCTTATGTTGCACAGCACATTGCTACACGACCCGAGACAACGGATCCTGAGCAGTTGGCTATTCCGGCGCGTGTGCGTGATGTCACGTGGCCTATTCAGTTGTTGCCCGGTCATGCGCGCCACGTCACTTACCTGAATATGGATAATGGCAGCGGCAAAATCCGTGGCGTTTATGCCCAGGAAAACTCTGCCGTGCAGCCGATTTTTGAAGCATGGTTGAAACCCTTCAATGATCTGGGGGCCGACACAGTGACGCTGCGCAACACCGGCTCCACCGACCATATTCCGTTTGATGATGTGGGTGTGCCCGGCTTTCAGTTTGTGCAAGACAGGCTGGATTACTCGACGCGTACACACCATTCACATCTGGACACCTACGACTACGCGCGTCGCGAAGACCTTATGCAGGCATCCGTGGTGATTGCGTCGTTTTTGTATAACGCGGCTATGCGGGCTGAGCCCTTGCCACGCAAGCCCTTGCCGGTGCAGCGTGTCTGGGAGTGAGGCGCGGGGACGGAGGTAAGCATCGGGGAGGTAAGCATCGGGGACGGAGGTCGCAGAGCTCCGTCCCCTCATCAGCCCC
>DITX01000206.1:22678-30560 GCA_002422225.1 Gammaproteobacteria bacterium UBA6173 | reverse complement strand
GCCCACAGATTTTTCTGAAGAGGCAGATTTTTCTACGACTCGGGTGTAGGTACTGGAAAGACTGGCCGTTTATTAGGTGGCGTCTCTGGCCACGGGCTAAGTCAGAATCTGCTACAGGGCTACGAGTGGCTCGCAAAACACTACAACAACAACGACGAAATTTGGATTTTTGGTTTCAGTCGTGGTGCCTATACGGCAAGAAGTCTTGTGGGTTTGATACGAAAATGCGGGCTTCTGCGTATCGTAACTCCCAGCTTGCTGGATAAAGCAGAACGCATCTACAGAGATAAACGCTTGAGCCCGGACTGCGCAGAATGCCAGGCTTACAGGCACAACTACAGCCGCGCGCCGAGGGTTTACTTGATAGGCGTATGGGATACCGTCGGCGCATTAGGCATTCCTGGAACAAACCTGTCTGAGCACGGAAAATTCTCGTGGCACGACACCGAACTCTCCAGCATTGTCAATTATGCGTACCACGCCGTTGCACTGGATGAACACCGAGCCGCTTACGACGTGCCGTTATGGACGGGTGACAATGGACAGCAGAAACCGGAAAACCAGGACGTTGAACAGCGTTGGTTTATCGGCGCTCATGCAAACGTAGGCGGTGGTTATGGCGCAGAGGACTTGCTTGCCGACATTCCTTTCCAATGGATGATGGAGAAGGCTTCAAGCGCAGGGCTGAAGCTGGATGGGTTTACCGCTGCAGAGGATGCCTGGAAAACCCAACCACGGGATTCCTTCAGAGGATTTTTGAAAGGGGTTTATGCGTGGTTCCGCAAGTTGAGAGCCCCGGGCGATGGCAGGCACTTCAGACATTTCAACAAAGGGATGAAAGGCAAGCCCGCAGTCAATGTGTCTGTGGACCCCAGTGTCTGGAAGCGTTGGAAAGCCCCTGAATACAACTATCGACCACACACGCTGACAGATGCTGGCCAAGACCCGCCAGCGCATTAAGTGGCGGCTTTACGCCCATTGTTTCTCCGAAATTTTAAATTGTAATTCCTGAAGAAATCCGTGACTCAGGGCAGTATTGCAATAGGCAATAGTTCGGGTTCTAAACCAATCAGCGTCATAGGCTTTGGGGTTCAGTCGACCCAGTTGGCCAACCGAATCCCTGGTACATCCTCAAACTGCTTGATGTTGTTGGTCACCACCACCAAGCCTTGTGAGCGGGCATGTCCGGCAATCATTTCATCGTATGGCCCTATTGGTCGGCCCATTTTTTTTTAACTCCGCTCTGAGTTGTCCAGTGTGCGCCGCGGCATCGTTGTCATACGGCAGTACGTCGAGTCGCGCAGCAAACCCCTCTATGTCCCGCAGATTCCGATCAACTGAGGCAGACGCTTCAGCGCCGTATATCAGCTCCATGAGCGTGACAGCAGAGATGCACATTTGGCCATAGTGGGCGGTGAACGCTGCGCGTACCTCGGCTGGTTTGTTTTTGATGGTATAAATTGCGATGTTGGTATCCAGCATATACTTCAACATTACAGGACATCACGCTCTTGATGTGGCGGCTGTTCGCGATCTGTCATGAAATCATCGGACACGCTCTCGCTGTCAAACCATGTATCCCAGGATTCGCCTGCCGGAGTGATAATGCGGGCACGCCCTTGTACAACGATGTCTACCTGCTTGACGGAATCGGGATAGGCCACTGGTTTGGGTAGCCGCAAGGCCTGACTTTTGTTGCTCTTGAAGATGCTCGCTCGCTCCATATTTGCCCTCTGACTTTTGGTGGATACCACTGGTATATCCCATGGTAGGATTGCGTCAGATCCAAGTCAAGTTTCAGGCTGGATTCATACTGAATCGCCACCACAAAAAGCCCCGACTCCATGAGTCAGGGCTTTTTGTGCTATCAGGTGTGCCATCAGGTGTGCCATCACCCCAGATCAACGATTACGGTAAGTACGGGTCGGCGGCAACTGCGAACCGGATAGATCGGCCGGCACACTCTGCTCACGCACCACCCGGTGGGTCAGCGTGCCGATACCTTCGATAGTGGCGCTGATGGTTTCGCCATCAACCAGGTAACCTGAACCGGTCGCACGTTCAACACGACCCGAACCGGTACCGCCAGAAGTGCCGCTTTGCAGCACATCGCCGGGGAACAGCGTGATCAGCGAAGAGGCGTATTCGATCAGTTCCGGGATATTGTGGATCATGTCGCCGGCCTTGGCTTCCTGCACGGTGACGCCATCCACGACGGTGATCTGATGCAAACGCTCCATGGGGTCACCATAAAACTCCTTGGGCACAATCCACGGGCCATGCGGCGCAAAAGTATCGTGGCCCTTGCCAACGAACCAGTCCTGACCTGAGCTGAAGCCCCCTGGCGGACGGCCTCCGCGATCGGAGATATCCATCGCCACCATGTAGCCGAAAACATGATCATAGGCACGGGCTGAGGAAACATATTTACCGGTACGGCCAAACACGATGGCCATTTCGACTTCGTATTCAATCTCGTCGCGACCATAAGGCATGATCACGTCTTCGCCATCACCGATGACGGCGCCGCGGGTTGGCTTCAGGAACAGGTAGGGCACACCACGGTTTTCCTGACGCTCACGGGTGCGTGCGATCAATTGCTCTTCGGTGCAGCCCTCACAGGCGTGGGTGTAGAAGTTGACCGCTGCGTTCATGATCTTGCTGGGGTACTGAATAGGCGCGCGGATATCGACATCCGCCACTGCATGGATGTAGCCGGGTCGGTTGCTGCCGCTTAACTGGCCTGATTCCACCAGTTCGTTGACGATTTCGTAAACACGGTACTTCAGCCCGTATTCATAACCTTCAATCAGACCGAGTACATCATCGGGCATATTGACGCCGGGATATTCCGGCATCAGCTCCAGCGCCTTGTTGGCTTCAGCCAGATCCACAATCAAGGAGTCATTACGCATCACGAGGCCGGCAAACTGCTCGTTGCCGACAGCAAAGGTGCCGACCTTGAACGGTTCAGCTGGTTCGATATTGGGCTGGGCCAGCACACTGGCCGGCAGGGCAAGTAGCGACAGATTCGCTACGATTGCCAAGGTAAAGAGCAATCTTCTTTTCATGATCCTAACTCCCTAAAAGCACGTCATTGTTATTACTTGGGCGCTGTACGTTACCCCTAATCGGCAGTTCTGTCCAATAGCAAGGTGCGCGCGCCCATCTCCGGTCAACTCACCTCTTTTTTGACACGAACGTACCAGAGAATTTGCGGCGCGGACAAACGCTGCAGCCTGAGTTGATTCTGGGCGGTCCTCAGGAGACCTTGCTGTTGCCGATTGGCAGTTTTGTACAGGAAACCGGTGGTAATTGGGTTTTTGTGCTGGATGCGAGCGGTCAGAATGCTTACCGCCGCACGATCAGTGTCGGCAGACGCAATAATCGTTTTATCGAGGTACGTGAAGGCTTGAATGCCGGCGACAGAGTAATTACATCTGGCTACGGTTCTATAGCCAACGCTGACCGCGTGCAATTAAGTCAGTAAACCAACATTGGAAACCAAGGAATCAGAACATCATGATCACACTTGAAAAGATCTGCAAAGTTCACCGCACGGAAGAAATTGAAACGTCTGCACTCGACAACATTAACCTGAGTGTTGAAAAAGGTGAGTTTGTGTCCATCATGGGCCCTTCAGGTTGCGGCAAGTCAACACTGCTCAACGTTCTGGGTTTGTTGGATACGCCCAACAGCGGGCATTACTACCTGAACGGTGAGGATCTGGCCGGATATAGCGAGTCTCAGCGCGCCAGCATACGCAAATCCAACATTGGTGTGATCTTCCAGAGTTTTAATCTGATCGACGAGCTGGCCATTGCCCGCGCGATTGTCAGCAACCCCAAAGTCCTGCTCGCCGATGGACCGACCGGGAATCTCGGGTTGTCCATGACTGGATGAGCAGCTGGGGGGGGGGCTGAAAACGAGCAAGATGCGCCGAGATCAGGTAAGTGAGACTGGTTTGCACGGACGTAGCCATTGAAGACCTTAAACGTCTCAGGGAGTGCATCGCGGTCCACAATCCCTCTGCGGCCGCCAGAATAGCCGCAGAGTTGCTTGGCAAGATCAAATTGCTACCAGACTTTCCCAACATGTGGGCGCTATCATCATTCTAAGGTTATGGCACTCGTTGGAAGGTGCGCGATAACGATTAAATCAGCTGCTTGTGCTTGCCCCGATCACCCCGGACACCTCACTCCTCGTCATCCTCCTTCGCGCCACCAAGCCAGTCAGCACGCGCACGACGAACCTGCCTTCTGGCATTGTCATCAACTTCAATCTCATGATCGCCGCGCACTGGATCCAGTGTTAGCGGCAGGGTTTTCAAAAAGCCGTCGCGAAACAGCGTGAACTCAACCTCATCACCGGGGTTAAAACGCCGGAGCAGGGCATCCAGGTTGGCGCCGATGCGCACGCCATCCAGTGCCAACAGTTCGTCGCCGGCATTAATACCCGCGCGCCATGCCGCACCATCAAGTCGGGGATACACCACCACCGGGGGATTGCCGCGCAGTGATGCCTCCAGCGATACTTGCACCGACGCCTCGCTGGTATCCTCGCGGCCCAGCACCCAGCCTATCGATTGCAGAGCGTCTGCCACCGGCAATGGCTGCGTGTCGTAGACCCAGCCGTCGAGTTGTTCAGCCAGGGCGTCACCGCCGGCGGCCGCCAGACGGTCGCGAAAATCGGCATAAGTAAAACCTCCGCCTCCCAGCGGGAAATCGTCATACAGCGCGGTCATCACGGTATCGAGGCTGCGCTCGTTGTTGCTCGCCCGGCGGATTTCCAGGTCCAGCACCAATCCCAGTAACCCTCCCTGACTGTAAAACGATACGGTACGGTTGGGTTTGTCCGCTGCACGGTCAGCACCGCGGTGAAAGCCCTTGGTCCAAGCCTCGAAGCTGGCGTGCGCCAACGTGTCCTGATTGTAGCCGGGGGCATCCACCACGCTGGTGATCGTGTCGGCAAGCTGATCACGATAATCATCCACAGGTACCAAGCCCGCGCGCACCGGCAGCAATTGATCGTAGTAACTGGTCAGACCCTCAGCGACCCACAGCAATTCCGTGTAATTGATGTTCTGGTAGTCATAGCGGTCGATAGATGCTGGGCGGAAGCGCTTGACGTTCCAGGTATGGAAAAACTCATGGGCCATGAGTCCCAGAAAGCTCTGCCAGCGTTCTTTGTCCCAGAACGCGCGTGGGTCGGTATGGACCACCGTGCTGTTGTAGTACTCGGTACCGCCACCCAAACCGTCGCCGCTGTGCAGCATAAAGAGGTAATAATCCGTTGGCAGGCCCGTGGCAGAGTTGGCAAACACCTCGGCTGTGGCGGTGACGAGCGCGCTCATATCACGTGTCAGTCTCTCTTCATCGCCATCCCAGATGCCATGAATCAGAAAATCGACCTTGATGCCTGAGGCCTCAAATGAGACCAGATCAAAGGTTCCGACCTCAATTGGTGAATCCACCAAGCGGTCATAATGTGGTGCCACAAAGCGACCCTGATCCGGTTGCGCCATGCCGCTGGCCGCCTTCCAACCGGCAGGCAGATCGATAGTGACGTCCAAAGGCAGGTCGCGATATTGATCGGCATACACAAACACAGCAGCCGGATTTAAAAACGCATGATCGGCATCCACATGGCGAGAGCGATCGGTCAGACTGTCCGCATACACACGGTAACGCACCACCACATCTCCCGTGCCGGCAGTGGGCCTGCTGACCCGCCAGGAAGACGACGCGGTCTGCTCAAAGGACAGGGCGTTGCCATTTCCATCACTGACTTCCATGCCGGACACCGTGCCAACAAAATCCAGCACCAGATACAGTCCGGAGCGCCAGACGGGCAGGTGAAAATCCAGCGTGTCGCCCGTCACGTCGCTGAAGCGCGCTTCGATGGTGACTTGTTGCATGACGCGCTCGGACAGGTCCACTCGGTAGTTGGTTTCAGCGGCAATTGCTGTCCAGTTCAGGCTGATCAGTACGACTGATAGCAGAACGGCTGCCAGCGTTTGGCGTTGGGGGCGAACGTTTGTGTGTTTAACTTTCATGGACTATCCTCCTTATGAGTTGAAGGATAACCGAAAATTGGGGGTTCAGGCACGATCCCCTTTTTCAACTTTTGGGGAATCGGCAGTGGCGTGGTAGCGAGATAATTGCCGGTCTTACGGATCGTCGACTATTATCAGCTTAAGGGCGTGATTGAAATGGCAGATTTACAGTCAGTATTTGCGGAGCTCAGGTCAATCATGGCGCCTTATGCAGCAAAGCTCGATGTCACGGTCGACCATGCTTCTGAATTTTACATCGATACAAAACATATCCAAAAGAACAAGAAGCCCTTGTTCTTTGGAGCAGTCCAGATCAAAAAGTGCTATGTGAGTTATCATTTGATGCCCCTATACATCAAACCTGAGCTGCTGGTCACACTATCGCGGGAACTAAAAAGTCGGATGCAGGGAAAATCAGTAACGGTCCGAATTTTCAGCTGGTAAAAAATTATCCCGGCGTCAACCACCAATCAGCAGGCGCTCGCTTATCTGAAATTCTGTGCCATTAAACCGAATGGCCCACGTCTAAACCAACACAAGCCTGCCTGCAATTACCCAATTGGCTATGCCATCAGCGAGCAGCCAATCACTTCATTTTGCCAAGATTCAGAATCTCAGTAAGCCCGGCCACGGCACCACCAATATTGGCCAGCTCTGCCGGCACTATCATGGTGTTGTTCTGCTTGGCCAGGTTGCCAAACTCTTTGACGTATTGTTCCGCAACGCGCAGGCTGACAGCGTCTTTGCCGCCGGGCTCCTGGATTGCGGCGGCTATCAGTCTGAGCCCGGTAGCGGTGGCTTCGGCAATCAGTTCGATTTCGCGGGCGCGACCTTCGGCCTCGTTTATCTGACGCATCTTGTCGCCTTCAGACAAATTGATGACTTCTTGCTTCTGGCCTTCGGACACATTGATCATGGCCTGGCGTTCACCTTCTGACTTTGCGATGGCGGCGCGCCGTTCACGCTCTGCGCGCATCTGCTGTTCTAGCGCATCTTTGATGCTGGCTGGCAGTTCAATGTCCGAGATTTCGTAACGCAGGACTTTGATGCCCCAAGGGGTGGCCGCTTCGTCCAGCGCCGTGACCACATCCTCGTTTATTTTTGCGCGCTCTTCAAAGGTCTTGTCGAGGTCGGTTTGGCCAATCACTGAACGCATGGTGGTTTGTGCGAGCTGGCTGGCGGCATATCGGTAATTATTAATGCCGTAGCTGGCTTTGTGGGCATCTACCACTTGCATGTAGAGCACGCCGTTGATGCCGACTTGAATATTGTCTTTGGTGACGCAGGTTTGGCGTTCGACATCAATGACTTCCTCTTTCAAAGTGTGTTGGTAAGCCACTTTGTCGATAAACGGAATCAGAATGTGAAAGCCGGAATCCAGCGTGCGGGAGTATTTGCCCAGCCGTTCAATCACAAAATTAGAGCGCTGCGGGACAATGCGCGCGGTTTTGGTGACGGTGATGACGGCGATTAGTGCAAAACCAATCGCTAGAATAGTGCCGAAACTGAGTTCTTCCATGGTGTTCCCCTGTTAATAATCCTTGTGAGTTGAAAGTTGTTGAGTGATTGTTGGTCGAAAGGTCAGGGTTTGTGTTTTGACACTGTCAGTTCAATTCCGCTGTTGCTGGTTACCCAGACGGTGTCGCCTGCTTTCAGATCTTCGTCGGAAAATGCTTTCCAGCGCACACCGTTGAGGGTGATGCGCCCGCCACCTTGCGCGAAATCATCCACGACCACCCCGCGCTCACCTATGTCGTGCTGAAAGTCAGGTCTGCCCTCGCTGGCGTCGGCGGTGTAGCCCTTGAACCAGCGCTTGAACTTGCCGCG
>DITX01000206.1:11591-22647 GCA_002422225.1 Gammaproteobacteria bacterium UBA6173 | reverse complement strand
ACGGCTGCCATGCCAAAAAAGACAGCAATCACGCTGGTGGCCATCAACTCCGATACAATCAGAATGATGCCGACCAGTATCCACAATAACGTTGCGCTCATAACATTCTCCCTGTCAGTGTCTGTGTATGGCGGCCGGTTTGTTGGCTTGAAACTCATTTATAAAATATAGGTGAATAAGTACACAGCAGTTGTGTATATATTGCAACAACCAATAGATTTTGAGGGTTTGCGATGGATAACCGGATAACCGATCTTCTCGCTTTAGCGCATTCAGGATGACAATTGCCAACTCAGGGGTTAACCTCCGGTCTATTGCTTCACCATTTACTCAGGGAGATCAAAAATGGAAGTGAATCAATCCGCTCAGGCCGAGCAATCCCCGTCGGGTAACCTGGCGACCACCGTTGATATCATCGCATCGCCAGCTGTTGCCTTACCTTGCTGGCGCTCGGCTTCTCAGGTTTTGTCGGCGTCCTGTTTGTGTTTGACATTCTGCCCGTCGGCAAAACAGCTAATCTCGATCCCATTGACACGCTGCGCTACGAATAGACGTAGGATGCCTGCCCACAAGAACTAATCTTTTGCTGCCCTAAAAAAAGCCCTGCCTTGAACAAATCAAGGCAGGGCTTTTGAATTCAGCACCCAATGAAGTGTGCTGGTATGTCAGCCGATCAGAAACGCTTGGTCAGACCAATTTCAAACGTACGACCCAGTGGGTTGCCGATACGTGGGTCATAACCCAGTTCCTGGCGAGACTCTGGTGGCATTTCATCCGTCAGGTTCTGGATAGAAGCGTTCAAAGTAGCATCCCAACGAGCCAGGTCCACGGTGTAGTGGAAGTCCAGCGCGATCCAATCATCACCATACACACCGTAAGTGCTTGGGCCGAATGGAGTTGTTGTGCCGGGCTGACGGCCGTTTGGTGTTAACGCTGCGTCACCGACACGAGAGCCGTCAGCGTTGAAGAAACGATCATCCTTTACGCCTTTGATGTACTGAGTCATCAGACGGAAATTGTGGTCGCCTTGTGAGTAGTTGGCAGTAAAGTTACCGCGCCACTCAGACACCGCGTTAGCGATGGTTGCGAAGTTCAGGAAGCCCAAACGGTCATCACCAGCACTGATGGTGTAGCCATCCAGTGTTGTTGCAGTGAATTTGAACTCGTTGATTTTGGTCGCATTTGCACTGAACGTCAGGTCACCTGCAAATGCCGGGAAGCCATAACTGGTCTGAATGTCAAAACCAGTTGTGGTTTGTCCTGGGCCGTTACCAAAGTCAGTACGAACAGATGCGAAGTCAGCTGCTGACGTCACGCCCTGAACACACTGGCCGTTAAATACAACACGACCTGCCAGCGGGTGAGCGCAGTTTGCCAGCGCAGTACCATTGGTTGGGATAGTCGCAGATCCGGTTGGGGAAATGCTGAATACCGCGGTTGCGATCTGGTTGGCTGAAGCCAGCAGTGCCAGTTCGTTTTCAGTTTCGATGTTGAAGAAATCAACAATAAAACGGAAGTCGCTGCCAGCGGTGAAGCCTTCAGATTGCCAGATGGCGCCTGTGCTCCAGACAGTTGCTTCTTCCGGAACAATACCGGCTGAAGTTACTGTCTGTGCGCCCCGCCAGTTACCAGCTGCGATGGTGTAGCTATTAGTGCCGTTGGTCACTTCGCCAGGAATAATATCTGCGCCAGGTGCTTGGTAGTTAGTGCCATATGAACCACGGAATGACAGGTTGTCAGTCAATGTGTACTGACCGGATACCTTGTAAACCGTTGAGTTCAAGTCGCCAGAGAATTCTTCGTAACGTACCGCTGCAGACAGATACAGGGAATCAAACACTGGCAAGCTCAACTCGCCGAATACGGAGGTCTGATCCTGAGAGCTGTAATCTGGTATGTTAGTGCCGAAAAATTGGAACGGGCCTGGGCCGTCAGGTGTGCAGCCGTTGTACAGTGGGTCTGTTGGGTCGCGTGGAACCTGACCGCCTGATGCGGGAACCTGGCAAGGGGTTGAACCATTAAACAGTGGATCGCTGACGACCTCATTGTTTTCAGTAGTACGGACCTGGCCACCGGCCGCCCAACTTACATTGCCGCCTGGCAGTGCAATTGGCGTCTCGCCGCTGAATACGGCATCAAAGGTCAGGTTCCAGTTGATTTCGCGGGCAGCTCGGTCATTAAACAGCCACTCGATTAACTCGTCTGAATTCTCTGCTCCCGGAACATAACTTGGGTTAGCCAAGCCGTACACAGGCTGAGCTGAAAAGTTGGATGCAAAGGGGTTGTACCATAAGCAGCCTGCAGAGCCAGCCATGGCTGGGTTCTGTGTGCCAAAACGGTTAGGGTTCTGGTCGGGAACGTTACAGTTTGGACCACCAAAACCATTCAAGGCTTCCTGAACACGGTACAGCATCATGTCCGGGCTGTCGGCGTACAGGTTGGTACGGTTGTAAGTTGCTGCGATATCGTAGCTGATGCCGTTACTAAACTCGCCTTCAAATCCGGAAGAGATGTGGGCAAATTTATTGCGGATTTTGCTGGGGGTTCCGAACTGACCGGCTTCGGCCAGGGTATCCAGACCGCCGTGCGCAAAGGCGCGGTAAGTCACCGGAGTGAACCCCTGGGTTACTGCATAAGCCGGGTTGTTGGCAAAACCGGTACGCTGGGCAAAGTCAGCCACAAATGGGTTGGACTTCGGTACGTATAGCTGGTAGGTCGCGCCGCCATGGATAGCGGGGCCACGAATCACAGGCTGTGACGGTGAGCCGTATTGGTTAGGTGTGTCAACCATGGAGTAGGCCGCACGCACGTAGAAGTCCATGGTGTCAGTAACCGCAGTTTTTACCTGGGTGTACAGACGGTAAATATCGTTATCTGCTACAAGGTTGTAGTAAGGAATGTAGTTATACGCACAGCTGAAGTTGTTAACGTAGATACCACCTACCGCTTCACAAGAGCTCTGTGTAAAGTCGGAAATGATACCGCCCGTTGGAGCGCCCCAGTCGCCGTTCGCAGTAGAAGAAGCGGGGTTGTAAACCTGTGATGCTGGCAGCGTGCCGCGGGGCAACCAGCCGGCCAGGTTGGTCAGTGTTGACCATGGTGCAGGGTTGACGCCGTAAGGCAGTTCAGTAAATGAACGCTCTTTGGCATCCAGACGTGAGCGGTGTTCCCACTGCGCTGCCCAGATGACATCGGTGTTATCCCCACCAAAGCCGCCGAGTATACCAAAGGTGTAATCGCCGTCAGAACCGTCGATAGCTTTGTAAGATGATTGAATTTCAACGCCGTCGTAACTGTCGCGGCTGATGAAGTTAACAACACCACCCGTTGCATCCGCACCGTAGGTTACGGCCGCGCCGTCCTTGAGGATTTCGATACGCGACAAAGCGATAGATGGAATAACAGACGTGTTCTGTGTTACGCGTCGGCCGTTAAACAGCGACAGAGTTTTGTCCGAGCCGATACCGCGCAGGTTGTAGCTGACGCTACCGGTCAGGGCGGCACCGCCAAAATAGTAAGACTCACCGGATGTGGCACCGGAGATGCTCAGGCTTTTTGCAAAGTCCAGAGCAGATGGAGAACCTGACAGTTTCAGGTCTTCCTGTGAATAAACTTCGACTGGTAGTGCTGCGTCAACAGGTGTGCCACGAATCAATGAACCTGTAACAACAACCTCTTCGATCTCAGGCGCTGGTTGAGCGAACACCAGCGTGGGTACAACCAGTGTTACGCAAGCTATACACCGATACAGTTCTTTCAATTTCATCGGGTTTCCCCCCCTTAATACTTATTGTTACTGCAGTTAAGTTTATCGCCTGGCATTTTCAGCCCATAAAAAAAGCAAAGCCGACCAACGAGGTGTGTAAAAACCAGTCCGCTGCGAAAATAGTCACAAGTTCCTATCAGCGCTTACGGGGCGGCCTACAGCCCTCTATGTTCGTTCTTTGCTAATTGTTGTTCTGATTTTGTTGTCGGGCGATGTTACAACTTTCCGGATGATGGGAAAGCGTTACCAATCTTCACAGAGCGATCAGTTTGTTACTTTTCATAATATTTTGTTTTGACGTGATTTTCTGTGCGATCGATCGTTCGAAGAATAAACCAAATGCCTTAAATGAGTCAATTTTTGTTACGAGGACATGTCAAGGCTTAGACAGGCTAGACGACCACCAAGCCCCGGGACTATTCTTACTGCGACACGTTTTTGTGGTAACGCTGGAACAATAAAAACCAACGGAGGGATCGATCATGACAGGCAAACCCGCTTATCAATTGATGTCTGTTGGCAGCGGACATCTTGGCCCCTTCGTGTTTATGTCCAATGATGCTGGCGCCAGCTGGGCAGAAGCCAAAACACCGCCTGCATTCTCGCCGGTTGCCACCGAACAAGGCGATGGCCTTGGATAGACGTTTCCCCAGCATACGTTTTCGGCTGGTTGATGAGCAGGGCGGTATCCGCCGCCATATCGCCATGTTTGTCGGGGAAACCATGGTGCGTTCGCTGGATGTGCCTGTTGCAGACAATAACAGGGTGCAGATTGTCGGCGCGCTCAGTGGCGGGTAAGCTTGGGGTTCTGATAAACCCGGTCCACTGACCACCACACTGCCTATGCAGTTCTGGAGCCACACCATGAAGCAGTCGTTGTGTTCGACAAACACACCTCTTATCCTTAAGAAGACGCAGTTTGCCACCCGATCCGCACCGGGTTTGACGCGTAACGCTATGATTGCACTGGCCTTGTTGCTGCCGCTTGCCAATGCTGCTCAGGCGCAGTCAGTATCAAGCCTGCCCGGGTTTGAAAGTGTCAGTGCTTCTGCCGCCGGTATGTCAGCGGCAAAACTGGAGCAGGTCACCGCTACCTTGCAGGCGCAGATTGATGCCGGTGATATACCGGGCGCCGTTGCCGCCATTTTAAAAGACGGTAAATTGGTTTATTTGCAGGCGTTGGGTTACAAACAAATTGAATCGCAGCAGCCAATGACAGCCGATGCTTTGTTTCGCACCTACTCCATGACCCGACCCATCACCGCGCTTGGCATTCTGATTCTTCAGGACAAGGGCCTGCTCAGTGTGAACGATGCGGTGCAGACATACCTGCCGCAGTTTTCGGATCAACCTGTTATTCAGGACGCCAATGATGCTGACGTGGAAGAAGTGCGCCCACGAAACGGTGACATTACCATCGCGCAATTACTGTTGCACACTTCAGGCATTGGTGGCAGAAACAGCGCCTTATACCGCGCCAACAACGTGCACAGTTACCACCAGACACTGGAGCAATTGGTTGATAACGTGGCGGCCCTGCCGTTGTTTGAAGACCCGGGTACAGCGTATCGTTATGGCATGCACTCTGAAGTGTTGGGTCGCATCATTGAAGTCGTGTCTGGGCAAGACATTCAGAGTTTTTATCAGCAGGAAATTTTTGAACCATTGGGCATGACCGACACGGTGTTTTATGTTGACGAAAGTCGCCGCGATCGGCTGGCAACCGTTTATCGTCCCGATGCTGAGGGTAAACTGCGCCCGCATGAGATGGAGCATATTCCTGTGACTGAGCCGCGCGCCCTGAGCAGCAGCGGCGTAGGGCTGGTGTCATCCACGGCAGATTTTCTGAAGTTCTCGCAATTGTTCCTGGACAATGGCTTGGCGAATGGCCAACGAGTATTGAGTGAAGAGGGCGTGCGTCAGGCCGCTGAAAATGCAGTGCCTGATGCCTTGATGCCCATCGGCAGCAATGGCTACTGGGCGGGTTCCGGCTGGAGTCTGGGCGGTTTTGCCGTGGCACTGGATCCAACGGCATACAACCATACCGTCAATCAAGGGGAATACTGGTGGGATGGTTCCGCCGGCACACGTTTCTGGATAGACCCCAGTAAAAATATGGTCACTATCATCATGTCGCAGGTATCACCCGCTGGCGGCAATGGTTTCCGTGAGCGCTTCAAAACCGGGGTTTATGAAGCACTCGAGTAACAGGGCAATTTTGGCCGGGATCAGGTTCTGCCCAGACCTGATACCGGCACCTGCCAGTACACAATATCGCGTCCAATCCGGCTGCCAAGCTCGCCCGTCAGCGCATCCACTACATTGCTATTCATAAGGATCTGAAATTGAATGCGTTTGCGCCGACCGGTGACTTGTTCTGTGACCGACAAATTGCTGGTGCTGCCATGACCATGGGCTGCAAACGTTGTAAAACCCTCAATATCGGGATGTTCCAGCAGATAGTCCACCAGGTCCTCTTCCAATGCGGGCGATGCATTGAGTATCAGCATGGTTTTCATGAGTGAGCTCCTGTCAGGGTTTTAGTCTGGTGAAAGCGCCGATAGGTGATAGGCAACAAAAACAGCGTTAACAGTGTGGAACTGATCAGCCCGCCAATGACCACAATCGCCAGTGGTTTTTGTATTTCTGAACCCGGCCCGGTGGCCAGCAGCAAAGGCACCAGGCCAATGGCACAGATGGTGGCTGTCATCATCACCGGGCGCAGACGCCGCATGGCGCCTTCCTGCACCACATGTGCCACATCAAAACCTTTGTCAGCCAGATGATTGAAGTGCGACATCATCACCACACCGTTGAGCACCGCGACACCCAGCAGGGCGATAAACCCGACCGATGCCGGCACCGATAAAAATTCCCCGGTCAACCACAGGGCAATCAAACCACCCGTCATGGCAAAAGGAATGTTAGATAGAATAATCAAGGTCTGTTTGATGGAATGGAACGTCATAAACAGCACCAGCGCAATCAGCAACAACGCCACAGGAATTACCAGGCTGAGTCTCGCAGCAGCGCGTTGCTGATTTTCAAACTCGCCGCCCCATTCCAAGGTGTAGCCTTCGGGCAAGTCCAGTTGCGCGGCAATCATACTGCGCGCTTCATCCACGAACCCTACCAGATCGCGGCCCTCAACATTGCTGCGGATCACCGCAAAGCGTTGACTGTTTTCTCGATTGATCACCACCGGGCCTTCCACGCGCTGAATGTCCGCGACATCGGCCAGTGGTATAAAACCACCCTCCGGCAGATTGATCAGATTGTTGCGCATGAACGCCAGGCCATCACCACGTACTTTGTCAAACCGAATCATCAAGGCAATGCGAGCGCCATCTTCAATTACCGTGCCCACTTGCAGGCCTTCAATTTCGGCACGCAGCCGGCGCTGCAATTCATCGGCGTTGATGCCAAGTTGCCCTGCGCGCTGTCGATCAATACTGACCTGAAGGTACTGGGCGCCTTCGTTCAAGGTGGCTGTGGTATCAACCGCGCCGGGCACACCTGACACGGTATCGGAAATGCGTTGCGCGTATTCATTCAAGGCATTCAGATCGGCGCCAAACAGTTTGATCGCCACATCGCCACGCGATCCAGTCAGCATTTCCGAAATTCGCATATCGATAGGCATGGTGAAGCCGTAGTTGATACCGCTGAATTTATCCATCACCGTACGCAGACGTTCTTCCAGTTCGGCTTTGGTGCGGACCTGCCATTCGCTGTGCGGCCGGAGATGCAGAAACATGTCAGATTCGTTGAGACCCATGGGATCAAGGCCCAGTTCATCTGATCCTGTGCGCGAGACTACCCGCAAAATCTCCGGCACTTCGGCCAGCAGTGCTTTTTCAACTTGCTGAACCAGGTGCGTTGAGGTTTCCAGATTGATGGACGGAATCATTTCCAGCTGAATGATCAGATCACCTTCATCCATGGTAGGCATAAAGGTTTTACCCACCAGTGGGAATATCGCCACCGTGACCCCGAGCAAGCCTGCTGCCAGCACCAGCACATAGATGGGTTTTGCCAGCGCTTTTATCAGCAGGGGTTTATAAACTTTGAGAAGATTTCTGGCCAGCCAGGGTTCCTCATGACCTTCCGCCTTGATCAGGAATGAAGCAATCACCGGAATAACGGTCAGCGACAATACCAGAGAGCCAATTAACGCAAACACAATGGTCATGGTCACTGGGCCAAACAGCTTGCCCTCCAGACCTTCTAGGGTCAGCAAGGGCAGGAACACAATGATGATAATCAGAATACCTGCCGTGACCGGCGCAGCGACATCTTTGACGGCCCGGTAAATAATGTGCAGGCGCGGCAGTTTTGTGTTTTTGCTGTGGTGACTCATCGACGATACGATGTTTTCAACCACCACAATGGCAGAATCCACCAACATGCCGATGGCGATCACCAAGCCCCCTAAACTCATCAGATTCGCGCTCATCGACATGTTGCTCATCAGCAAAAATGTCACCAATGCCGACAACGGAAGAATCATGGCTGCGGTGATTGCTGCGCGCAGGTTCCCGAGGAATAACACCAGCAACACAATCACTAGTACCACCGCTTCTATCAAGGCGGTTGATACCGTCTGGACGGCACCCTCGATCAGCACGCTGCGGTCATAAAACACCTCAGTGTGAGTGCCTTCCGGCAGTGTTGCTTCAATGTCAGCCAGTTTGTTTTTGACGCCTGTCACCACATCGCGGGCATTGGCGCCGGCCAGCCCAATCACCAGCGCTTGCACGGCTTCCGCAGTACCATCGGCGGTCACCGAACCGTACCGCTCCAACGACCCTATGGCCACCGCTGCGATCTGCGCCAACGGCACCCGCGTCCCNNGCAACACGGATCAACATGGCTTCTTCGCCCTGATTGATGCGTCCTGCCCCGTCATTTTTGTTGTTGAGTTCCAGCGCCGCGATCAATGCCTCGGTGCTGACATTCAGTTGTGCCATGGCGGCCGGATCGGGAGTGACTTCATAGGTCCGGACAAAACCGCCCAGTGCATTGACGTCGGCCACGCCGGGGACGGTGCGCAGTGCCGGGCGGATCACCCAGTCCACCAGATAGCGCTTTTGTTCCAACGTCAGCGTGTCGCTCTCTATAGTGAACATAAACATGTCGCCGAGCGGCGTACTCATTGGCGCCAGTCCTCCGCTGATATCACCGGGCAGGTTCTCCCAGACGTTTCCAATGCGTTCACTGACCTGCTGACGCGCCCAGTAAATATCGGTGCCTTCCTCAAAATCGAGGGTGATGGAGCTCAGCGCGTACTTTGAAATAGAGCGCAGAATGGTTTTTCGGGGAATACCCAGTAACTCCACTTCAATAGGCTGGGTAATTAACGCCTCAACTTCTTCCGGTGTCATGCCCGGGGCTTTGATGATGATTTTTACCTGCGTCGGAGAGATATCCGGAAAGGCGTCAATCGGCAGTTGCAGCAAGGCGCGCGTTCCGAAGCCTGCCAGCAGCACAGCGAGCAGGCCGGTCAACAAGCGTTGGCTGAGAGAGAGCTGAACCAGTTTAGCCAGCATTATTCTGTGCCTCCCAAACCGAGCTGAATACCTTTCAGTACTGCGCTGCCTTGCACCACCACCTCTTCACCCACGCGCAGTCCATCGGTCGCAATGTAATGCCGACCTGAGGGCGTCAGTTGCAGCACTCTGGCTTCTGCGCCGTTTGTGGTGCGCACATACACGGTGGTTTCTTCACCTGCGTGCACTACAGCTTCGGCCGGCACCCGCACGCCGCGATCGGCTGGCGGCAGGATCAAGGTCACAAGCTGTCCCGGCAACATGGACACGCTGTTGTCGGCATCAAATTCCGCCAGAATGCCCAAGGTCTGATTGGTGCTGTCAATTTGTCTGTCAATCTGTCGCAAGATCAGTGTCGCGCTGCTGTTAGCCAGCGACAGCCTGCTGCCTGTTGTCAGTCTGTCGGCGATGCGCGCTGGTACACGCGCGTTGACCCACAGCTGGTCGGTGCTGCGTAGTGCCAGTAATGCGTCGCCATCACTGACCTGGGCACCGGCCTGCACCAGACGTTGGGTGATCGCTCCGTCTGTGGGTGCTTTGAGCTGGTATTGCCCAAGTGTGCTGGAGCCGCTTTGCAACTGGGACAGGTCGCTGTTGCTGAAACCCGCAGAACTGAGACGACGCCGGGCACTGGACTCAGCCACAGCGGCCATTTGCCGGTCACGGTTGCTGGCCTGCAGGCGTTGCTCGGAAATAATGCCTTCGTCAAACAGGCGCTGATCGCGTACCTGCGCTGCGTCCGCGTGGCCGAGTGCAATGACAGCATCCATAAAAATCTGTTGTGCTTCCAGCAGATCTTCGCTGCGCAGGGTGGCCAACAATTGGCCGGCGCTGACGTCTGCTCCGGTGTCGACATGCCAGCTTTGCAGCTGTCCTGCAAATAACGCGTTGAGAGTGGCGGGCGCATCAGGTGGACTGACCACGGTAGCTGTGACCCGATCACCGTCGCTGTTGGCAACGGCCTGTACGGGCGCAAACACAATCGCCATACGTTGCAGGTCATCAGCGGCCAGTGGGATGGATTCCTGTGCATGAATGGCACTCGCCATAACAGGCATGATGAATGCAAATACCAGTGGTTTCAGGGCGTTCATGGCAGTACTCCAATAATCTGATTATATTCGGACCTCAGGTGTTGCTGGCGCATCAACTGCAGTTGATGTTCGCGCGCACTGTCTTGTGCGCGCTGCATGGCCATGATGACCTGTGTGAGATCGGTTTCACCGACGGCAAAGGCGGTCTGCGCCATTTGCCACTGTTGGTGATTAACATCGCGTTGGCGCTCAGTCAGGGGCAAGGCTTGTTCCAGGGTAAACAGTTCGTGTTCAACTTCATGCAGTTGCGCCGTCAACGCGCGCATGTCCTGAATCATGGCCAGTTCGCTGTCAGTCCTAGCGGAGCGTGCATCGGCGCTGCCGGCCGACACAAGCGCGCGGCTCGCAAAGGGAATGGAGACACTGATGCCAACACTTTGAATGTGGTTCTGTTGCCAGTCGCCGCGTTCACGCCGTACTCCCAGACTGACATTCGGGCTGCCTTTGGCCTGACGTTCAGCGTCGGCAATGTTGCTGTCGCTGATCATGATTTCACTGCGCCGCAGCGCCAACAGTGGATGATCTAGTTCAAGTTCTTCCTGCGCTGTACGCACTTCCTGATGGGGGGCTGCCGGGCGCACGGTCAGACCCGTCAGCACCTGCCAGCTGCGTTCAGCGTCAACCAGCATTGCGCGGGCATCCAGCAC
>DITX01000206.1:5511-11477 GCA_002422225.1 Gammaproteobacteria bacterium UBA6173 | reverse complement strand
CGTAGGTAGTTCTGCAGGGCGGTGCTGCGCTGCTCAAATGCGCTACCACGGATGCGGGCATCCTGGCGTTCACCGGGGCGCCACAGATCCACGGCAAGGCTGGTTTCCAGTTCGCGCAGGCCACGATCACTGAGCAGTCGGTCATTAATAACCGAAGTTTGCCAGGCTGGCGCGCCGACAATCCAGCGCTCGGCAATAGCGCGGGCACTGTCGGCCTGATCGCGCGCGGATCGAGTCAGCGCATCTTCAGGTGCCTGTTGCAATGCCTCGTCAAATGCATCAGCAAACTGGATGCTGCTGCTTTTCTGCAAGGGCGGATGCTCTGGTGGGTGTTGGCCAGTCTGTGCATGGCTTTGACTATTGCACAGTGCTATCGCCAATAGCAGCGTCAGACACGGTAGTTTTCTAAATCGGCCCGTCACGGTCAGGTACTCCGAAGTTATCATCAGGCCCTTAGCTTAGGCTTGGCGATGTCGAAATTTTGTCGAAATGCTCAAATCGTGCGTTTAATGGCATAAATTGTGGGACGGGCGGGCGTGATTTAGCCATGATCAGTGGCGTGTTGACATTTTTTTTGCAAGCTGACTCACATACTGACGTTATTCGGCGCAAACAGCGGACAGCTTTATGAATATTCTGGTGATCGAAGACAATTGTGATATCGCAGCCAACATCGCGGATTATCTGGAGCCTCTGGGGCACACGCTCGATTTTGCGGTCACGGGCACCTCGGGTTTGGCATTGGCGACTGCGCAACTGACCGGTCAGTCATCGGCTGCAGGTTTTGATGTCATTGTGCTGGATGTGATGTTGCCGGGTATGAATGGGTTTGTGTTATGTCAGCAATTGCGGGAAAAGTGGGGCGTCACAACGCCTGTGCTGATGCTTACCGCGCGCGATCAACTGGATGACAAATTGGAAGGCTTTGCAGTCGGCGCTGACGATTATCTGGTGAAACCGTTTTCGATTAAAGAACTGGAGGCGCGGTTGCAGGCGCTGGTTAAACGTGGCGCGCTGAAAACGGCCGCCTCAACGCTGATGGTGGAAAGTCTGAGTTATACACCCGACACGCGTCAGGCTCAACGCGAAGGCGTCCCCCTAGAGCTTAATCCGGTGCAACGTCGTCTGCTGGAGTTGTTAATGCGAAACTCACACCGAGTAGTGACTCGTGAGGAGCTGGAACAGCATGTGTGGGGTGATAGTCCGCCAGACAATGACATTTTGCGCACACATATTTATGCCTTGCGTATGATTGTCGACAAACCTTTTTCTGAAAAACTGATTCATACCGTGCACGGTATTGGTTATCGCCTGTGTGCTCAGCGAGAAATCCGATGATAAAACAGCTGAGTCTGCGAGCCCGGGTTATGTGGGCTATTGTGATGTTGGTCACCGTTATCAGCACCTTGTTTGTGGGGGTGATCTGGGAAATTAAAGTCAGGTTGGAGGCGGTGGCCTTCGGGCATATGGTCTCTGATCAGCTGACACTGATTATGGATTCGCCTGGTGGCCCCGCGCAGTTTGATGACAGTTTGTTGAGTGACTGGCAGTTATATTACGGAGATGGATTGACCTTGCTGCCTGAGCAGTTTGCTTTTTTGCCTGAGGGATCTCATCACAGTGTACGCGTGGATGAACGTTACTTTCAGGTAGAAGTACGTTCTGCTGAAACCGGCTTGGTGGTGCTCAGTCAGGACATTACGGAGTGGGAGCAGCAAGAACACTGGTTGTTACAACTGCTGGCGGCAGGCACGTTTCTGGTGCTAATTGTCGCCATTTTTGCGGGCTACCGCGCGTCACTGGCCGTATTGTCTCCGCTGCAGGCGCTGACTGAAAAGGTCACTGCGATACGCCCCGATCAACGCGGAGTGCGTGTGGCATCCGGCCCCTATGGCAGTGAGGTCTCGCGTATTGCACAGGCCTTTGATCTGTATCTTGAGCGCCTTGATCAGTTTGTAGAACGAGAAAAATATTTTGCAGTAGCCGCCAGTCATGAGCTGCGTACACCTTTGTCGGTGGTGATGGGCGCGGTCGAAGTGCTGGAATCACAGGCTGCCACTCAATCGCGATCTTTTGAGCGCGCCTTGCAGCGGATATCCCGCGCGTGTTACGACATGTTGGGTTTTATCGAAGTCAGTTTGTTGCTGTCACGCGAGGATGCTCGTCCTGTACAAAGTGCACAACAAACCCAACTTGGTCATGTTATCAGCCGTCTGGTAGAAGATCATGATGCGCAGTTGAAAGCGCGCAATATTGAGTTGCAGCAACAGATAAACAACGATCTGTTGCTGGATCAAAGTGAAAGTATTGTGCAGGTGGTGCTGAGCAACTTGCTGCGCAATGCCATCGAACATACCAACAACGGACTGATATTTGTTCGATTGCAAGGCAATTGCCTGAGCATAGAGGACACCGGTGAGGGTATTGCTGCGGATCAACTCGACAGGGTGTTCGAACGCAGTTATTCCACCAAACAACACGGTACCGGGATGGGGTTGGATCTGGTGCGGCGTTTATGTGAACGCTTCAATTGGAAAATCAGTCTCAGCAGCATATTGGGGCAGGGCACCCGTGTTGAAATTGACTTTGGTGCCCGGCCCAGGGAATTAGCGCGTACTTAATGTTCGTCATCTGCGATACGGGCAAAGCTGCCTCGGGTCAAGGTAGCCAGGTCGGCCGCCGCCAGTTCTATCTCAAGGCCGCGTCGCCCTGCGCTGGCAAAAATAGTGTCGAACTGTTGTGCTGATTCATCGATAAAAGTGCGCAGCGCTTTTTTTTGCCCTAACGGGCTGACGCCACCCAGCACATAACCACTGCTGCGTTGTACGTCAGCGGCTGCCGCCATTGCCGCTTTTTTGGCACCAGCGGCTTTAGCAATCTGTTTCATGTTCAACATGGCACTCACCGGCACAATGCCCACCAGTAGTTCTTTGGTGTCGGTGGCCACAATCAAGGTCTTGAAAACACGGGCGGGTTCTACCCCCATTTTTTCAGCAGCCTCAAGGCCATATGATTCATGTCCGGGCTCGTGTTTGTACTCGTGAAGGTTGTGTTTGATGCCGGCTTTACGGGCAACATTGATGGCGGGTGTCATGGTGTGTGTACATTACCTTCGTTCAGTTTCGCTGCTGATATGTTAACCGCAACCGGGCAAGTCAGCACGCTCTGACGTCACCAGGTTGCAGATACTGTGGTGGCGTCATGGTATCACCCACTCCTTGAGGTGTGCCGGTGTAGATCAGATCGCCGGGCATCAGAGCGGTGATCAGTGGGCGGCGAATCCGTGCTGAGTATGACATGGGTGATACTCTTTAATTGTTGTTGGCGCCGCGTTGACGGTATCGGCCATGATCAGTCAGTTGCTGTTTGCGCAATCCGCGCCGCAGGCCTCAACACTCCTTACCAACGTTAATGGTTACACCATGAACCGCAATCGGGAACTGGTGCAGTTCAGTGCCTTGCAGTTTACCGGAGATACAATTGATCGTGTTTTTTCAGAGGCCGAGCCGTTGCCCGACAGTGATGGTTTTACTGTTATTAATGGTGAAGGTAAAACGTTATTGCCCAGGTTGATTGATGCCACGGTCATGTGTTGAACTACGGTTTTAGTGAGTTGCAGGTGGATATGATCGGGACAAGCAGTAAACAGGAAACTGTGCAGCGCGTGATCGCGTCCCAATAGGCTAACCCCGGTTTGCAATGGATTCAGGGCCGAGATTGGAATCAGGTACTTTGGGAGAGCAATGAGTTCCCCAGCGCAGAGACCTTGGCGGCTGGTATCGATACACCCATGTGGTTCAGTCGTGTTGGCGGTCATGCTGGCCGCAACCGACACTCAGTTTGCAGAACATCTGGCAGCTGGTCATTTCGTGAGTGACGATGGCACCTTGTTGATTCGCAGTGTGAAAATGATGAATCAATCCATGCTCGCCGGTTTTCAGGTTAATGTGCATGCCATCGGCGACGGCGCCAACATAATTGTCATGGGCAACGTTGAAGCCTTGATTCAGAACACCAACACCTGGGAACAGCGCCATCGTATTGAGCATGCCCAGATTCTGCGCTATGAAGATATTCTGCGTTTCAGCGAGTTGGGCGTGATTCCGTCCATGCAAGGTATGTATGCCACCAGTGACAAAAACATGGCGCAGGATCGTCTTGGCGAGGTGCGTATTCTCGGGACCTGTGCCTGGCGAAAACTGCTGGATACTGGCGTCATTATCGCCAACGGATCGGATTTTCCGGTTGAGCCAGGTAAAAAAGCCGACTTTAGTCTGCTTGATCAGGATATTTTTGCTGTTGAGCCTACGGAAAATTGGAACACAGCTGTGTCGAAAACCTGGGTAGGCGGTCGCTTGGTATCAGAGGCGCAGGCACAATGAGCAAACAGCTGAGCACCCCCGATCAAGGCCGCCGTCAATTTTTGAGCCGCACCCTTAAAGGCAGCAGCGCACTGATGCTGGGCGCCGCGGCATTGTCGTCGCAATTGGCGATTGCTCAGCAGTCTGTGTCAGCTCAATTCAATCAGCCTATGTCGGGAGAAGATTACTGGCAGATGGCACGTGAGCAATTTTCCTTTCCTGAAACCACCGTGCCGATGAATGCTGCCAAGCTGTGTCCTTCGTTCAGGTCGGTGGCAGAACAAGTGGCGTTTCTGACCGCCGACATTGATCAGGATTGCTCTTTTAATAATCGCAGCAAATTTTTGGACTTGCTTGAGAACACCCGTGCGCTGGTCGCAGCCCAGCTCAAGGTCAGTGCGGGTGACATTGCACTGGTGCGCAATACCAGCGAGGCCAACAACATCATCAATAATGGCCTCGATTTGTCTGCAGGTGATGAGGTGATCATCTGGGATGAAAATCACCCAACCACCCATGTGGCTTGGCAGGTGCGCGCGGCGCGTTACGGATTTAATGTCATCAAGGTTGCCAAAGCCTGCGGTATTTATGTGTGTGTCGATGGCGCGCAGACCTGGGGCGCGATGGCTCTGGATGTAAAAGCATTGGGTATGGATTCATTTGCCGCCAGTGCGCACAAGTGGTACAAGGGGCCTAAAGAAGTTGGCCTGTTGTATATCAAGGCCGATCAGCGCGCCCGTATTTGGCCAGGCGTTGTTGCCTCAGGCTGGTGGGGCAATGGTCCCGAGACACGGCTGAGTGGTGCCCGCAAATTCGAGTCGCTTGGGCAACGTGATGACGCGGCATTGGCAGCGCTGAGTGTTGCGGCGCGCATCCACGACAGCATCGGGTCGGCCCGCATTGAACAACGTACCGTGCAACTGTCCCAGCATCTTAAAAGTGGTGTTCAATCTTTGGGTTTACCGCTGGTGACACCACTGGATACTGCATTAAGTTTTGGTGTGGTTGTTGTGCAGACTGAAGCCGGGCAGGGTGGACCTTTGTCCAATCGTTTGTATGAGGAGTTCCGCATAGCAGGTGCAGGGACTGGTGGATTGAGGCTGTGTCTGGGCATTTACAACACATTGGCGCACGTTGATCGTGCGCTGGCTGGCATCAAGCAATTGATGGTGTGACAAAGACGTGAGGACAGACTGAATGTTGCTAGAAGCGGTATGGATTGGTTTTGCGTTCAGTATTGGATTGTTGGTGCGAACAATTGGGTTGCCACCCTTGGTGGGTTATCTGGCAGCGGGGTTTGCAATCTCTACGTATTCCACTGATCTGGGTATGCCGGCTGAGGCTGGCGAAGTGCTCGACCATGTCGCCCATCTGGGTGTGTTGCTGCTGCTGTTTACCGTAGGTTTAAAGCTGAATCTGCGCAATCTGATCAAACGCGAAGTGATTGGTGGCGGATTGCTGCACTTTGTGATCTCTGTGATTTTGTTGGCCCCTGCCTTGTTTCTGGTATTTGGTCTGGATCTGTACACGGCGGTTATGTTGTCTGTTGCGCTGGCATTTTCCAGCACGGTATTGGCCGCCAAAGTCCTTGAGAACAAACGAGAG
>DITX01000206.1:0-5432 GCA_002422225.1 Gammaproteobacteria bacterium UBA6173 | reverse complement strand
TGTTATTCGGATTGCTGCTGGCGCTGGTGGTGGGCGGTTATGGATTTGAACTGGTCGGCTTGAGTTCTGAGTTAGGGGCCTTGGTGCTGGGTGCGTTGCTGGCCGATCATCGGCTTTCGGGCGAGCTGTCCAAAACGCTGTGGGGAATCAAAGAGTTCTTTCTGGTGGGGTTTTTCCTGCAGATAGGTATTGGCGGGCTGCCTGATTCACAAGCCTGGGTGTTTGCGTTGGCGATGGTGGCACTGCTACCACTTAAAGCCATTATTTTTTTCCTGCTGCTGGTGGCGTTCCGATTACGTGCCCGTAGCGCCTTTTTGTCCAGTCTAAGCCTGGCCAATTACAGCGAGTTCGGCTTGATTGTTGCCAGTATTGTTTTGCCAGAGTGGCTGGTCCCATTGGCCTTGACGGCCGCCCTGTCGTTTCTGGTCAGCGCACCGCTTAACCGCTTTGCCCATCCCCTGTATGAACGGTTGGCGAGCCGGCTGATTCCGTTTGAGCGCAATATCCGTCACCCGGATGAGCAACCCTTGTCACTTGGCGACGCTGAAGTGTTGATCATGGGTTTGGGTCGTACGGGTACCGCTGCCTATGAGCACCTGAAAGACAAGTGCCGTCTGGTGGCACTGGACTCGGATCCTGCCCGTGTAGAAATGCATAAGCATCTGGGCCATAACGTGTTTTTTGCGGATGCAGAAGATCAGGTGTTCTGGCAGAATCTGGATTTGGCCCAGCTAAATGCAGTGATACTGACCATCAATGATATGGAAGCCAAAGTGATTGCCGCTCAGAAGTTGCGCAAAAGCGGATTTGCCGGGCTGGTTGTGTCGCATAGTATGCACAGTGATGAGGCTGAAAAAATCATTAAAGCGGGCGCCGATCAAACCTATCTGACCATGTCAGAGGCGGGTGTTGGCCTAGCAGAACACGTTTTCCAGGCAGATTTTGGCCGAAATCGTCGGAATAATAAAAAACCAGCGCTGGGTGGGTGATAACAAGGGTTGACACGGTTCAAGCGGACTTGAGTGCCGCTTCCAGTAAGCCATCACGGCGCAGCACACTGTGCTTGACTGAAAACCCCTTCATCATGGACGTCACGCGTGCCTGTGGGCGAGCATAAAACGCTAACGATCCATACTGCGCGGGCTTGACTGTGATCAGATCGGCAGCCTTGACGCCATACTCCCGATTTAACACATCCGCTTCCGGTTTAAGCAGGATATAGGCATGTGCCAGTGTTTGTGGCCCAGTGTAAGGGGCCAGCGCATCCGCAAAGGCTTTTAGAGCCTGATCATCCAGATAGTTCAGAAAGTCCCAGAACAAACAAAGATCTAACTGGGTGCCCGGCGCAAATTGCATGGCCGATTGAAAACGTTCCAGCCAGGCCTGGTAAAGTGCTGCCTCTTGTTCTGATTGATTTGCCAACTGGCCGAAGGGGGTTTTTGATTTCACCACGGGCGGCGCACGTAAGGATTCATGCAGCGCGCTGAAGTGCAGGCGACATTTGCGATTGCCAAAAAACGCGATGGTTTCGTTCACACCAAACCCAATATCAAACACCATCAAGTGTGACTTGGCGGCCAACTGCTCAAGCACATCGGGCATCAGACGTGTCTGTAACGTCTGTCTGCCCAGGGCGTCAAGCTGTTCAGCGGTGTTCAACATCAGGCAGGTTTATCCGCAGCGGGTTTGAAACCAGTGCCGCCACTGTTGGCATGTGCTGGATCAATATCGATGGTGCCTTTGAAGCGCGCACCTTCTTCCAGCGTCATTTTGGGGGTCACAATCGTGCCTTTGATGTTGCTGGTGCTGGATACCACCACTTTTTCTTTGCCAGCGATATCGCCATGCACTTCACCATCAATTCGAATGGTTCGTGCTGTGATATTGGCGTGTACTTTTCCGGTTTTTCCGATGGTCAGTTCATGCGCAGACAAACTGACAGAGCCTTCTACTTGTCCTTCAATCAGCAGGTTTTCGTCGCCGCTGATTTCTCCCTTAACGCGAATGGTGGCGCCCAGCACAGCTGACTTTCCGGTGGCGGCGGCAGGCGTTCTGTATGCGGTCGACGCATTATCCATCGCAGGTGCAGAAGGGGCTGGGGGATCAATTTTTTCCGGTTGTCGGTCCTTGTTTCTGTCAAACATGATATTCACCGCTATTGTTTTAAATACTGTGGATGGGGCAGATGTGTTAGTCCAGTGCTCTGGTGTCACGGGCCAGCACCCGAATGTAGCAATAAAGATCAGATATGACAACGTGTTAAAGCGTCATTTTCAGGATGAATATTCAAACCATGAGGCATTTACAAATACGATAAACGGCAAATACTGTTAAGGAAGTCACAAAGCAGTCGATTACATAAGGCATCCGTTAAAAAGACGGATGACAAAACAGATTCTAGTGGACTACGATGAGTACACGCCTTAAAAGACAATAATGACGAGGGGATACATGCGCCGTTCAAGGGCGATAAAAATACTTATTATTCTCGTCATGCTGGTGGCGCTGGGTCCGCCATTAGCCGCTACCTATATAGCGCAACAACAAGGGCTAGAAACGGAGTTCAGCCGGGCCTTGGGTTACGCACGTGTGGTGGTCGACCGCTCTGATCGCGCGGTTGAACAAATGCGTGTTGCCAACGAAATACTGTTCCTGGAATATTCTGAGAACCCCGGTGATCCTTGCTCTGACGCGATGCTCTTGCAAATGCAAGAACTTGGTGTCTCAATGGAGTTCATGAAAGTGGCGGGCGCTGTTCGGGACGATCGATTAATCTGTTCGACTCTGGGGCAACATGGAGAGGGACTGGATCTGGGGCCTGCCGATCTGGTGACACCCGATGGCACCGCACTGCGTTATTTATCCCCCTTGCCAAGCGATATGGAAGTGCCTTATGTCTCACTAGAGCGCTTTGGGTTTATTGCCATGGCGCATCGTACGCAGGCCGTTGATCTGGTGGTCGATCTGGACGGTGTTTTATTTGGAACATTTGATGCCACAACGAATGAAATCCGCACCTCCAATCAACCCATCAACGAGAGCTGGATTGTCTCAACACAAGATTTGACCGAAGCCGCCTTTGTGGATGGTGAGTATATCGTTGCGGTGGTGCGCTCCGACAATATACGGTTTACCGGTGCAGTTGCCGCTATACCGATTCGTTATCTCAATGAGCGCGTGCGTGAATTTTTGCTACTGTTGTTGCCCCTTTCAATTGTTGCAGGCATTGCTTTTTCATTTGCTGTTATCTACCTGGCCAGACAGCAGTCATCATTGGCCACTCAGATTCGAATGGGGCTCAAACGGGAAGAGTTTTATCTTGTTTACCAACCCGTGGTCGACATCAACACCGGGCAATGGCTGGGTGCCGAAGCCTTGCTGCGTTGGCGTCGTAAAGATGGGGAAATCGTGTACCCCGACGCTTTTATTCCAATTGCCGAACAAACAGGTCAGATTACCTCGCTGACTGAACGTGTCATTCATCTGGTTGAACATGACATGGGGGCGTTTTTGACGGCGGTACCTGACTTTTTTGTCACCATCAATCTGTCTGCACGCGACCTGCAATCAGATGCCGCGCTGGATCTGTTACTTGATTTTAAAAAGCGCACCGGGGCGATTTCAGGCCAGATCACCGTAGAGCTCACTGAGCGTATGCTGATCGATCCCGAACGTGCGGCACGCGTTGTTCACATGTTGCGATCACGTGGCATTCATGTGGCCATTGATGATTTTGGCACCGGGTACTCGAGTCTGTCATATTTGGAAACCATACCGTTTGATGCGCTGAAAATTGATCGGCTGTTTGTCGAGGCCATCGACAAAGAAGCGGCGACCAGTCTGGTGGTCTTGCATATTATTGAAATGGCTAAAACCCTTGGATTAAAGATTGTTGCTGAGGGTGTGGAAACGGAAGAACAGGCCCGATACCTGCGCAAACGCGGCGTAGACTTTGCACAAGGCTGGTTGTATGCCAAACCGATGGCGCCAGAGCGTTTGATACAACAGTTTGCCATGTCAGGCGATCACCCACCGGCACAGCGGCAAACCTGATGATTGCATTCGGGTAAAAAGTTGATCGGACTTCCATGAATCAATTTTCACTAAGATAGTGCAATCCTGGACAAGAGAGTGGTGTGATGGCAAATCTTTATCCCGCAATTGAGCCGTTTGATACGCAGTTTCTGCAGGTGTCCGATCTGCATACCTTATACCTTGAGCAATCGGGCAATCCTCGTGGCAAACCTGTCGTGTTTCTGCACGGCGGTCCGGGTGGTGGCACCTTGCCGCAATACCGACAGTTTTTTGATCCCACTCAGTGGCGTATTGTGATGTTTGATCAACGTGGTTGCGGACAGAGTACGCCGTTTGCAGAATTGCGCGACAACACCACCTGGGATCTTGTTGCCGATATTGAGCGCATTCGGGAACATCTTGGTATTGGGCAGTGGGCTGTGTTTGGTGGCTCTTGGGGCTCAACGCTGGCGCTGGCTTATGCCAGCTCACATCCGGGTATGTGCACTGAATTGTTTTTACGCGGTATCTTTTTGCTGCGTAAAAAGGAAATCGACTGGTTTTATCAGGAAGGCTGCTCAAAGCTGTTTCCGGATCTTTGGGAAGCGTACAAGCGGCCCATTCCCGAGAACGAACGCCATGACTATGTGTCGGCATACTACCGCCGCCTGACATCCCCGGATGCCAGAGTGCGGGCCGATGCCGCCAAGGCCTGGTCTGTGTGGGAAGGTTCGACATCCAAACTCAGCTACGATGCCTCTGCGGCGGCGCGTTTTGGCGACGACGAGTTTGCAGACGCGTTTGCCCGCATCGAATGCCATTATTTTATGAATAAAGGCTTTTTTGACGAGGACAACTATCTGTTGAATCAGGTACACAAGATACGGCACATTCCAACGGTCATCGTTCACGGCCGCTATGATGTGGTTTGTCCGGTAGAAAACGCCTGGGAGTTGCACAAAGCCTTCCCCGAGTCTGAACTGCATATCATTGCTGACGCAGGACATTCCTTATCCGAAGTCGGTATTGCCGAGACCTTGATCGACTATACCAATCGTTGGAGTTAGTCAGCTGTTATCAATATGCAAAACAACGGGTTCGCCGTCAGCCCTGTACAAATGAGCCCGGCGGCGTCCGGCGTTTTTTGCCTGATACATGGCCTGATCAGCTTGTCGCATCAGCTGGTCTTCAGTCATATCTTCGTGTTGCGGATACAGACTCACCCCCATGCTGGCGGAAACCTTCATCGTTTGCCCTTGTAAATGAATGGGATCAGCGGCGGCATGCATCATGCGCTCAAGCACAATTTTGATGTTGTCCAGCCCCTGGACGTCCTGAAGTACAGCAACAAACTCATCTCCACCAATGCGCGCCACGGTATCGCCGTCGCGAACCGAATCCTTCAGGCGTGTGGCGAC
>DITX01000024.1 GCA_002422225.1 Gammaproteobacteria bacterium UBA6173 | reverse complement strand
CCGCCGTTGGTAATCACATAGTGGGAGCGATGACTCAGCGGCAAATGCTCGCGCCGCATATTCCACGCCATGTTCATGATTTCTACTCCGTCCAGCGCGCTGCGTCCTGCCCAGGGGGCGCCGGCAGCATGTGAGGTGCTGCCGGAGAAGGTGTATTCAACTGACACCAGTCCGCTGGCACCGGAGGGTCCCCACGACGTGCCCAGATTGCGGCCTACGTGGGTAAAGATATTGGCGTCGACATCGGAAAACAGACCATCCCGCACGTAGAACGCTTTGGTGGCCAGCAGTTCCTCGGCCACTCCCGGCCACAACATCAGCTCTCCGGCAATATTCTGGCGCGTCATGATTTCCTGCACTGCCAGCGCAGCCGCAATCATCGCCGGCATTCCGGAGTTGTGACCTTCACCATGGCCGGGGGCTCCGGGTATCAGGGGTTCAATAGTGGGGATGCCGGGTTTTTGTGATAGACCCAGCAGCCCGTCAATGTCACTACCCAGCGCAATTTTAGGCCCGCCATTCCCGTTCTTCCAGGTAGCTGTCCAGGCTGTTGGTATCCCTGAGATGCCTTCGACAATTTCAAAACCATTGGCTCGCAGAATGCCGGTCAGGTAGGCGGATGTTTCAAACTCCTGAAAACCGGGCTCTGCGAATGAAAACACGGAGTCCACCATTTCCTGCACCAGCTTGGCGCGTTGGTCAATCTGGGCGATGGCTGACAGTTTTAGTTCGTCAATGTTCTGCGCAGAAGCCAGTGATGATATCAACAGGCTGGTCGCAACGGCGACCGCCAATAGTTTTCGCCGGCTTGCAGGCTGGCGGAGAGTTTGCAAAGTTATGCTCATTGTTTTCTCCTGGACAATACGTTGTGCCGGATTACCGTGGCGGGTACTCAATTCCCAGCTGTTCAAGATAGGAATCATAACGAGTGGGATCGTAGTAGAACTCGCGCATCAAGGGCCGCATCTGATCCATGATTTCCTTGTTCAGATGTATGCCTGGCGTATCATCTGCTGACAGCACCGGATCGTAAGTCATGCCCCGCAGCTGCTCGTTTTGAAAGTAGTCTTTGGCTGCAGCAACAAGTTCAGGATCTGTCAGCAGATCCAGTGTAGTCAGGGCGACTGCCTTGGCACCGGCTACTGCACCTTTGTGCGCAATTGGTGTCGCCATGGCCATCGCCGCCGTTACGTGGTGCCCGGTGGTATAGGCCACATTGGATGGGTAACGGATTGTGATGGTAGGCACCTTCCACATAATGTCACCGATGTCGTCTGATCCGCCGCCACGGGACGAGCCGGGGGGTGGTGGTTCACTCAAGGGTTCGATCGCAATCGCCAGCAATTCCTCTTCCTCTGCACCCCGGTTCATGTAGGGCACAAAAGAAGTGGTAGCCTCACTTTTCACAGCCTGCGCAAAGGCAAGATCATCTTCACTCCATTTCGGGTGTCCTACGATCAGGAAGTTTTTGTGCGCAGCTTCTGCCATTGGCCGGTTGCCGTGTTGTGGGGCAGCATAACCGAGAATCCGGCGGCTGACCTGAGTGCCGCTAGCCATGGCGGCAGCTTCTGAAATGGTGTTACCAATCTCAAACAGATTGCGGATACCGTCAAACGTCGTATCACGGAAGTAGTACCACACAGAGGCCTCACCGGGCACGATGTTCGGTTGTCCGCCGCCATTGGTAATGACGTAATGTGAGCGCTGGGTCAGGGGTAAATGTTCGCGACGCATATTCCAGGCGATGTTCATGATTTCAACACCGTCCAGCGCGCTGTGACCCGCCCAAGGCGCGCCCGCAGCGTGCGATGTGCGTCCTTCAAAGGTGTATTCAACAGACACCATGCCATTGCCGCCGGATTCTCCCCAAGATGTCGACAGCGTGCGCGAAACATGGGAGAAAATATTGGCGTCAACATCATCAAAAATGCCGTCACGTACAAAAAACGCCTTGGTTGCCAGTAGCTCCTCGGCGACGCCAGGCCATAACATCAGCTCACCTTCAATATTGTGTTGCAGCATCAGGTCTTTCACGCTCAGTGCAGCAGCCACCATGGCAGGCATGCCAGAATTATGGCCTTCGCCGTGGCCGGGCGCTCCGCGCACCAGAGGCTCTATGGTAGGTTGGCCCGGAATCTGGGATAAACCCAGCAGGCCATCAATATCGCTGCCCAGACCGATCTTTGGGCCACCGGTGCCATTTCGCCAACTTGCCGTCCACGCCGTGGGAATGCCCGATATACCATGAACAATCTCGAAACCGTTTTGCTGCAGAACATTGGTAATGTAAGCCGACGTTTCAAATTCCTGGAACCCCGGTTCCGCAAAAGAGAAAATTGAATCTACCATTTCCTGTACCAGTTTTGCGCGCTGGTCAACCAGATCCATGGCTGACTCCTTGAGCATTGTAATGTCTTGTGCCGATGCCAATGACGACAAAAACATTGTCGCAGCAATGGCTACGCCCAGCGCTCTTTGGCGGCTGGAGGGTCCGCCGAAAAATTTACTTTTTCCAATCATGTGCCACTCCTGGTCAGGTCAAGACCTCAGTTAACGTTAGTAAAAAGCGTCTTTCTGTCATTGATAAAGCAGGATCTGTACCAAATGTAATATTACTGAAACGGACCACTCGCAATTCGTGTGTACTGACTAAAAAACTAAACTAGCAATACCGATACCGCGGTGAGGCGAGTGTTACGGCACCAAGTTAATGCGCTGGCGTGCATTTTGTTACGCGATTGTGCATTTCAACTTGTCAGTTGATGTCCCAGTGAGCTGCGATAGGCGCTGATAGCAGGAATCAATGCCAGCAGTGCGGCACACAACATAATGATCATGGCGAACGCAAGGCTTTGCTGGTTGACAGGGTTCTGGCTGATGAAGATGCCAAAACGCATGCTGAGGAAACTCTGGCCGGCAGATGTGGCTAAAAACAGTAAGGCAAAACCAGACAAAATTCCCAGCGCAGTGATAACCAGAGCTTCAGCTTCCACCAGCAGTAGTATCGATCGCGATGGCATGCCCACCGCACGGTACAGGAAAATCTCACGCCGGCGTTCCCGCATCGAAGACAGCAGCATGGTCGACAACCCGGTAAGTGATGAAATCAACACCAGCACTGAGATCACCAGCAGTATGTTTTCCACCATGCCCATCATTTGCCATAACTCGGCCAATGCTACACCGGGTAATGCAGCGGTTAGCGGTTCTGCAGGATATTCATTGATTGCCTGTTGCAGCGAAAAAACAGCGGCGCGGTTGTTCAGGCCTACAAACGCTGCTGTGATCTGCGATGGCCGTACCTGATTCTGAAGGTTTGAACCCGCGCCGGGATTTGACCGCGCCTGGGTTGCCAGAAGTTTCGCATGCGTATCTTCTGAGTTTTCATGATCATGAGCATCTTCGTGTTCGTGTTCGTGNNNCAGGGTGATGGGCGGCAACATTGCCATGAGCGGCTTCCAGCCCCTGCAAGGTCACGTGTATAGCCTGATCAACCGGTGTGCCGGTCGCGCCCAAAATACCTGATACTACAAACTGCACATTATCATGATGGTGGAAGCTGGTGGTGCCAACACCGTGGGACAGGGTCAGCGTATCGCCAACCTGATAATTCAGCTCGCGTGCAATGTCAGCGCCGATAACTGTGTCGTAGATCGAGTCAAAGGCGTTGCCACTGTTAAAAGACAGGTTCTGCCTTTGGCCAAACTGATAATGTGTAAAATAATTGTTGTCTGTACCGACTACCCTGAATCCCTGATGGGAATCACCCAGTGAAATTGGAATGATCCATGCGACGCGATCATCACTGGCTATCAACTCAAAACTTTCCCAAGAAATACCATTGCCCGGATAACCTATCCTGAACACGGAATAGAGTATCAGATTAATCTGGCTGGTTCGGGGGCCGATGATCAGGTCGACTCCCGAAATTGTGCGGTCGAAACTACTTTGCGCCTGGTTACGCACATGAGCTACACCAGCTGCGATAAAAACGCTGATGCAGATCGTGGCGATGGTCAGGAGTACACTTACCCGCCGCTCCAGCAGACTCTTCCAGGCCAGTTTAAACAGCATCGTTCACACTCCTGTGTGAGGCCGCGTTGATATCAGCAATACGTTGCACGTGGTCAAAATGTGGCATCAGCTGTCGATCGTGGCTGACAAAAATAATAGAGGCGCCGCTGTGCTCGCGAATTGACAGTAGCAAGCGCACAAAACTGTCCCGTGCCTCTACATCGAGCGCCGAAGTGGGTTCGTCGGCAATGATCACCTCGGGGTCATTGATAATGGCGCGGGCGATTGCAGCGCGCTGCTGCTGTCCGGCGCTCAGTTGGTCGGCGCGCCGGTCCAGCAGCTCCGGAGCCAACGACAGGGCTGCCATGATGTCTTTGAGTTTGTTCCGGACTGCAGTAGCTTTCATGCCGTTGAGTGACGCTGAAACCAGAATGTTGGTGTAGACATCGAGGTAAGGGATCAGGTTGAACTGCTGAAAAATAAAACCAATGTGCCGCGCGCGAAAAGCGTCACGCTGTCGGTTGCTCAATTTGGCAAGATTAGTATTCAGTACCTCAACTGTGCCAGTATCAGGCAACATAAGGCCTCCAATTAATTTAAGTAAAGTAGATTTGCCGGAACCGGATGCGCCCAGCAGAAAAATACTCTGATTGGCTGTGACCTTAAAATCCGCGATACTCAGGACGGGGTTGTGCTCACCGGGCCATGTGAAACTGAGGTCTTGTAAAGAAATTACGTGGTGCATAGTTCGAGCCTCTTGGCGCCATGCTGGTCAACTGACTAGCATATTGTTAATTCTTTTAAGAATTGGAAAGCGTTTTGCATGATTCACTGTAGTCCTGCAAATAAATCTGATGATTAACCCTGCTGCCAAACAAAAGGTCTGTCGTATGTCTTACTCTGATGTGTTTTTGACTGTAAAACCGATCAAGTCTTTGTGCATGTGGATAGGGCTGATCAGTCTGCTGTGCACACCATTGGTGCTGGCTGACAGCTACCGCGAACTCAATTGGCTGGAACTGCTGACTGACGCCGACCGGGAAGCGCTGATGGCGCAACCCATTCAGCAACATGAACCGGAGGCCGGTGGTGCGCGTGCTGCATTGGGCGCCGGACGTGACGATATCTACAGCAATGCGCTGGCCTCGGATGTATGGCAGTCGGTTGAGGTGGTAGAGGCGCTCGATGGCGAGCGAGTCAGGCTGCCGGGGTTTATTGTGCCGCTCGAGTACAACGATGACAGGCGGGTAACTGAGTTCTTCCTGGTGCCGTACTTTGGCGCCTGCATCCACACCCCAGCACCGCCGCCGAACCAGATTATTCATGTCACTTTGGAGAGTGGTTATGATCTGCCATCGATTTACGAACCCTATGTGATCTCTGGAGAGATGGCGATCTCGATGACTTATCACGAGATCGGAATTTCTGCCTACTCGATACATGCGGACTCCGTTGTGGCATACCGGCGCCGTTGAGCGTCGCCGGAGTGCTTAGTCGGTCAGACTGATGATGGTCAGATCAGAGGCGTTAACGCAGATGATGCCTTCGTCTTCGTGCTCGCCTTGCGCTTTCAGCCACACCTGCTCGCCGCCGGGCGAAACGCGGTTCGTTAATAATATGCCTTTGGTTTTACTGTACCTGCCACGAATAACGCTGACGGTTATGATCAGCTTGTCAGGGGTGGCCGGGTTCCACAGATTGGCATCGCTGGAGCTGGGCTCCTGATGTCCCGAATTGGAGTCACGTCGTTTGGATGCCCAGCCCGCGTACTGGGGATCATGTTGGGCTTTGTCAATCTGGATGTAGGTTTCGTTAAGAACATCACGTGCACGTTGACGATAAATGCCACGGTACGCTGCCTCTGCGCAAAGCTCTTTGCACTTTGCCGGAGACAGTTCAAACAGTTGTCGCAGGATGTTGAGCGTATCTGTGTCGGCGCATAAACCTTTTTCATAAATATCTTTTACACACTCCGGAAGTCGCAACAGTCCGAGATGTGAGCTGACAAATTTGGTTGACTTGCCCAGCCGATTGGCAATGTCCACTTGCTTCCACTCATTGTCCACAAAACGCTGCAGGGCATTGGCTATTTCCAGCGCTGTCAGGTTGTCGCGCTGAATGTTTTCAATAAGTTCGCCAGCGGTTTCATCCAGAGCACTTTGCACCTTGTTGTTAACAATAACATCAATTTCCGCAATGCCGGCGTGCTTGCAAGCCCGCCAGCGGCGCTCTCCTTTCTGAATAACATAAATCCCCTGTTCATTACGGGGGGAAACAATAATTGGAGTCTGCTGTCCTTCGGTCAGCAGTGAGTCGGCCAGCGAGTCAATATTGCGGAACTCCTGCCTGACTTGAGGTTTGGACTGAACTTCATCAACACTGACTGTCAGAATCAGTCGGGACTTTCTATCCTTTCTGATCAAATTTATTGTGTATCCTTCATCCAGTTTGTCGCTCGCAAGTGATCTCATTACCTTGTCCTTCTTAGTTCAGAGTCATGGCGTAGTGCAAAAATTCCTGCATAAAACAGGCCAACCCGTGGATGCTGCGGATTCTCAGCTGTTTCCAGCGCATTTTTGCCTGATGCGGGAGATGAATCAGGCTGCCGGGTTACGCATGCGTAAGTACGCGGCACCAATACAGGGAGAATTTCAGGCTGCCGCACTAACAAAAGTCGCAACATGACAGTTGCCTAACGAAAGTTACGCTCAAGATTAATCTGGAAAAGCTTCAGTCACTCTCTAAGTCAGACTCAGAATTAGTGATAATAGTATGAGCAGTTATTAAAGCAGCAGGGAAAGTTTTAGTTGGTATCATTGCTGTCCCATAAGTTTTCAC
>DITX01000189.1 GCA_002422225.1 Gammaproteobacteria bacterium UBA6173 | reverse complement strand
TATCGCTCTTACCAGACTTATCGCTCTTGTCTGATTTTGAATTTTTGGTGGAGCTTTTGCTCGCACTGGTGGTATGGCTGCTTGAAGCGCTGCTGCCCTTGTTCTTGCTGCTGGAGGCCAGGACATCCACGCTTGCCAGCGTCAACGTGAGGACTGCCGCAGTAATCGCGACGGCGGAAAAAATCTGTTTCATGGTGTTGTTCTCCCATTGGCTCCATAGGAACCAGTGAATGAATCGTCAGCTGATACACGGCTCTCGAGTAAAAATGCCACAAAGCAAAGACGATCGGACGAATTTACACGTCAATTGTACCCCTGCTAACTCAAGAGTACAGGATCAATTCGGGTAAAAAGCGGGTAGCTTTGAATGATTCGGGCAAAATGGCCTTGAATTCTGAAGCTGTTCAAATCTGTCGACGTTAGTAATATGGCTGGGTTATGCTTCGGGGACTGTGACAACTTGAGTTCATGACAAATATGAAATCCGATAGTTCTGTTGACAACCGTCTTTTGAGCGCCGCTGGCCGCCAACTTATTGTCTTCACTGTTATCGCGTTGCTCGCTGTTGCTGCACTGATGTTTGCTTTGAACTGGCTGGCGGGCTTGACCAGCAGCACGGCTGGCGGCTCGCGCACTGCAGTGGACTTTGAAACAAATACGATTACCACCTACCTGCGCGATGAACCTCCCCAAATGAACAGCATGATCGCCACCGATGCGGTCAGTGGCATGATCTTGAATCATGTCATGGAAGGTTTGCTGCGTTATGATCAGCTGGGCAATCTGGAGGGTGGGGTTGCTGAGCGTTGGGAGCAGAACGGTAGCGAAATTACCTTCTGGCTGCGGGAAGACTCGCGCTGGAGTGATGGCCAGCCTGTCACCGCCCATGATTTTGTGTTTGCCTGGCGCAATGCGGTATCCCCTGCCATCGGCTCTCAATACGCTTTTATCCTTTACCCCATTCTGAACGCCGAAAAAATCAACAATAGTGAACTACCAATAGACACGCTGGGTGTACGCGCGCTCGATGACCGTACCTTGCTGGTGACGCTGGAAACGCCTATCGCCTACTTTGATCGTATGGTGGCGTTTGTAACGTTCCTGCCAGCGCGCGAAGATTTTTACACCGCGACCAACGGCCGTTATGGCGCCGATGCTGATGAGATGTTGTACAACGGCCCCTACATCATGACGAGCTGGGTGCATGGTTCCAGTATGCGCCTCGAACGCAACCCCTATTACTGGGATGACAATCGCGGTCGCATTGAAGTCATCAATTTTGCGCACATGACTTCCGACCCCAATACCCTGCTTAACCTGTTTAAAGACAATCAGATTGTGATGGCCGACCTGGGCGCCACCATGCTCGAAGAGGCCATGTTGCAAGGCTGGCAGATTCAGAGCTTTCAGGAAGGTACGGTGTTTTTTATCGAGTTCAACCACCGGGATGAGCGCCTGACCCGAAACCTCAATTTGCGTAAGGCGTTTTATCTAGCCCAGGATTCTGGCGAACTGGTCAATCGTGTGATCAAACTGCCGGGATATCTGCCCGGGGAAAGCCTGTTTCCGGGCTGGCTCCGTGGTGTAGAAGACTCCTTGCGAGATGAATATCCCGCACCGTTTTATAACCGCAATATCACCTTGGCTCGCGAACATCTGCGAATGGCGCTAGATGAGCTGGGTCTCGATCAGCTGCCGCAAATGACACTATTAACAGGTGACGCCCCGACCGCCCGCATGCAGGCCGAGTACTATCAGGAAGTCTTCAAACGCAATCTGGGTATTGACGTGATTATCGATGCCCAGATTTTCCGTCAGCGCCTTGAAAAAATGACCTCCGGCGAATTTGACATGGTGATGGCAGGTTGGGGGCCGGACTATGACGACCCATTGACGTTTGCCGACCTGTTTTCATCCTGGAACCTCAATAACCGCGGACGTTACGCCAGTGACGCACTGGATGCGCAAGTGCGTATTGCGCAAAGTTCACTGGATACCGTCGAGCGCATGAATGCGTTTGGGGAGATTCAACGCCTGTTATATGAAGACGTGGTCATCATTCCCAACTACGAGCGTGGTTACGTGTACGTGACAGACCCTCGCTTGCGTGGATTGATCCGGCGGGTCATCGGCGCTGAAATTGATTTCACTTACGCATGGATTGAGGAATAACACCGTATGTGGAGCTATACCGTCAAACGCATTTTGCAGGGCATCATTACTGTCTGGTTTATTGCCACGGCTACCTTTCTGGCCATGCACAACGTGCCCGGCGACCCGCTGTCCAGTGACCGGGCAACCAATGAAACCATCCGCGCTAATCTTGAGGCGCGTTACGGACTGGATAAACCCTTGCTCGAGCAATACTTTGTGTACATGGGCAACATGATGCGCGGGGACTTTGGCATTTCTTTTACCCAGCAGAATCGTGAAGTGAATGACATTATCCGGGAGCACTTCCCGGTTTCCGCCACGCTGGGTGTACTGGCAGTGATGTTCGCCGCGCTGGGAGGCATCCTGATGGGGGCGTTAACCGCGCTGTACCGCAACCGGTTGCCGGATTACATCATTATGTTTTTGGTGATTATGGGCATCTCTGTGCCAAGTTTTGTCTTTGCTGCGCTTGGCCAGCTGTCGCTGGTGAATCTGAATGCCATGATGGGGTTCTCGGTGCTGCCGGTGGCTGGCTGGGGAACGGTGTCGCACATGTTGCTCCCTGCACTGGTGCTGGGGCTGGGTACCATGGCCTATCTGACACGATTGATGCGCTCCTCCATGCTGGAGGTCATCAGTTCTGACTACGTGCGCACTGCACGTGCCAAAGGGGTCCCGGCTGCCCGAATCTTTACCCGTCACCAGCTTCGCAACGCAGTGATGCCCGTTATTACGGTGTTGGGGCCGGCAATTGCGTCGATTACCACCGGGGGATTTGTAGTGGAACTGGTGTTTGCGGTGCCTGGGTTGGGCCGCTACTTTGTGCAAGCGGTACAGCAACTGGATTACACCGTCATCATGGGCACCACGGTGTTTTATGGCGCGTTTCTGGTGTTTATGGTGATCCTCGTGGATCTTGTCTACGGCTGGATTGACCCGCGGGTCAGGTTGAAGTGAGGCCCGATGTGACTGACCAGACGTTAACAAGCAATCAGACTGTAGCAGGCGCCTTACCTGTCCGAACCTTGCGTCCTGCAGATTTTGAAGCGCTGCCACCCTCAGCGCCAACTACCGGCATTGTGCGACCCTCACGTTCCTATTGGCAGGACGCGTGGGCGAGGTTAAAAGCCAATCGCCGGGCCATCGTGTCGCTGTACATCATCATTTTTCTGATGTTATTCACGTTTGTAGGGCCGCTGGTCTGGCGTGTTGACCCGGCGTTACAGGATATCGACCAAATCAGTCAGGGGCCTTTGGCGAGCAGGGCCGCTGTATTGGTTGAACCGTTTGAGCGTTGGGACGGCGTCAGTATTGACGAGGGCTTTGGTGAGGGTGACGGCTTACGCCTAGCGGCGCAACCTACCACGCAGCAGGTACGATTATTCTGGAATGCTGTGGCATCGGCCTCGTCTTACTCCATCTATCGCAACCATTATGAGCCTCAGACTGAGTTGATACTGGGCCTGCCAATTGCCTCCATTACCCGCGATGGTATCAACTGGTATGAGGACAGACTGGATTTGCGTGCGCGCACTTATTATTACTCGGTGGTAGCGTTGGACGACCTTGGTCAACGTATTGGATCACCACAAACCGTTGACGCTGATGTCTTACGCGTGATTACACGCGACGAAGTCGCAAGTCGTGGCCTGGTTGACGACCCGGATGCCTTGCAAATTGGAGATGCGGTCAAACTGTCCTTGCACCCGCTGGGCACTGACTACCTGGGGCGTGACATGCTGGCGCGCCTGATGGCTGGTGCTCGGGTGTCGCTGTTTATTGGCCTGCTGGCGCCTTTGATGTTTGTGGCGATTGGTGTGCTGTACGGTGCAACCGCCGGATTTATCGGCGGCAAAGTGGATCAGGCGATGATGCGTTTTGCCGACTTTGTGGTCGCACTGCCTTTCCTGCTGTTTATGATTCTGTTCCAGGTGGTGTTTGGCATCGGGCCGGGTGAAAGCGGCATTGTGCCCATGTTGATAGCCTTGGTGATCCTGTCGTGGCCAGCCACCTCGCGTCTGGTCCGCGGCCAGATTTTGCAGATAAGAGAAGAAGCCTACGTCAGTGCTGCCCGCCTGCTGGGAGGCTCTCATCAATACCTGATCTGGCGACATATGATCCCCAACACACTGGGTGTCATTCTGGTGACCTTGACCTTTGCGGTGCCTGCCGCGATTTTTACGGAAGCCTTCCTGTCTTTTATTGGCATGGGTGTGGCGCCGCCCACCGCGTCGTGGGGCAGCATGTGTAATGAAGGTTTGAAGACCATGCTTACCCACCCGCATGAACTGATTTTCCCGGCGCTGATGATCAGCATGACGGTATTGGCATTTAACCTGCTGGGTGACGGACTGCGCGACGCGCTGGATGCAAAAATGAGGAATTCGGTATGACGGCGTTGCTGGAGGTCAGTAATCTACACGTCGAGTTTGATACCTACGGCGGCATTGTTAAAGCCTTGCGCGGCGTGGACTTCTCGGTGGAGTCCGGGCAGACACTGGCTATTGTGGGTGAATCAGGATCCGGCAAATCAGTGGCGATGCAGTCCGTTACCGGATTGATTCCGATGCCACCCGGTCGTATCACTGCCGGATCTGCAAAACTGCGTGGCAAGGAATTTCTGGGTCAGCGCAAACTTGATGGCAAAACCATCTGTGGTGATGAAATTGGCATGATTTTTCAGGATGCCATGAGTTCCCTGAACCCAACCATGTGTATTGGCGATCAGATTGCCGAAACGCTGGAAGTGCACCGGGGTTACAGTCATGCCAAAGCCTTCAGTCGTGCAATTGAGTTGCTGGACATGGTGCGGATTCCGGAAGCTGCCCGGCGCGCCCGACAATTCCCGTTTGAGTTTTCTGGTGGCATGTTGCAGCGCGTGATGATTGCCACAGCGATTGCCTGCAAACCCTCCTTATTGATTGCCGATGAACCAACCACCGCGCTGGATGTCACCATTCAAGCGCAAATTCTGGATCTGCTGCAGTCATTGCAGAAAGAAACCGGCATGGCGATTGTGTTGATTACCCATGATTTGTCAGTTGTGGCGCGTATGGCTGACAGGGTGGCGGTGATGTACGCCGGCCAGATTGTTGAATCGGGTTCTGTTGAAGATATTTTTTACCGCTCGGCGCATCCCTACACCCTGGGTTTGAAGCTGGCCATGCCCAGCCATTCGGGTGGTGAAGATCACCGCTTGCGCCCGATACCGGGCAGCCCGCCTGACATGTTCTCTCCGCCTGCAGGTTGTGCCTACTGTGAGCGTTGTGATCGCGCCATGCGGGTGTGCCAATCAGATAACCCACCCATTTTTACACTGGATGAAGGTCATTTTTCGCGCTGCTGGCAACAACATCCGCAGCATACCGGCGCGTCTGAAGGACTCTATAAAAAGGCAACTGCACACATCGACGAGGTGCAGGCATGAGTGAATTGATCAGACTGGAAAAACTCACGCGTTATTTTGACATGGGCCGCGGTAAACGTGTCCATGCGGTCGATGGTGTCAGTTTCAGTATTGCTGAGGGCGAAACACTGGGTCTGGTTGGCGAAAGCGGCTCCGGCAAATCCACGCTGGGCAAGACGCTGTTGGGTTTGTATGACAAAACAGCTGGCAGCGTGATCTACAAAGGCGAAGAATTACCTGCACATTACCGGCCAAAAGACTTTCTGCGTATGGCGAATGTCATGCAGATGATTTTTCAGGATCCGTATGCCTCGTTGAATCCACGCATGACCGTGGGTGAAATCATTGCCGAAGGTTTGCGTCTGAAACCGGATATACAGGCGGGTGATGTGCGCGCCAGAGTCACGGCGGCCTTGGAGCGCGTCGGTTTGCATGCCGCGCATGCCTCGCGCTATCCACATGAGTTTTCCGGCGGTCAGCGTCAACGTATTGGCATTGCGCGCGCGTTGATCATGGAGCCAGAATTTGTGGTGTGTGATGAGCCGATTTCAGCACTGGATGCCTCAGTGCAGGCGCAAGTGGTGAATCTGCTTAACGATTTAAAAACATCGATGGGGCTGACCATGCTGTTTATTGCGCATGACCTGTCCATGGTGCGGTATATCAGCGACCGCATGGCGGTGATGTACCTGGGGTCAGTGATGGAGATAGGCAAAGCCGCTGATGTGTATTTTCAACCGCGACATCCTTACACACAGATACTGATCGCCTCTAATCCTGAACCCGATCCCGGCCGTGAAAAACAGCGTTTATCCACCCCGATACAAGGCGAGATTCCCTCACCGGTCAATGTGCCCGCCGGATGCCGGTTTGCCGGTCGATGTCCCAAGGTCATGCCGGTGTGCCGCGAAAAAACACCAGAATTGTTAGCGCTGGTGAATGAAGACCGACTGGTCGCCTGTCATCTGTATTCCGACGCAGTATCCTGAGGACAAACGCCACAACCATGCGTGACTATTTTCTCAGACGATTATTACTGATTCCCCCGACACTGATCGGGGTCACCATCATTGTTTTTATGATCACTCGCTTGGTCCCCGGAGGCCCACTTGAGCGGGCCATCATGGAATCGCAGCAGATGAGTGTAATGAGCGGTGGCGGTGGTGCCAGTCAGGCAGGTCAGGGTATGGCCTTGTCACAGGATCAGCTCAATCGTTTACGCGAATATTACGGTTTTGATAAACCGATGTTCGCCAGTTACGTGGACTGGATGGGCAAAGTACTGCAGGGCGATCTGGGTAACTCCTATCGCTACAATCAACCGGTCACTCAGGTCATCAGTAGTCGCTTTCCGGTGTCGCTATATTACGGCTTGGTGACGCTAGTGCTGACTTATCTGGTGTGTATTCCTTTAGGCGTACTGAAGGCCATCAAACACCGGACCATGGTCGATAACGTCAGCTCTATATTGATTTTTGTGGGTTATGCCATTCCGGGGTACGCCTTGGGATCGCTGTTGCTGCTGTATTTCTCCGTAAAACTGGAATGGTTTCCGATGGGCGGGTTCGTCAGCATGCAGTTCAATCAACTTGGCCCTTGGGAAAAGGTAGTGGATCTGGTGCAGCATTCGGTGTTGCCGCTGATCTGTTATCTGGTTGGCAGTTTTGCACTGGTGACGCTGCTGCTCAAAAATCATCTGATGGACAANNATGCGCAATTCCATGATTCCTATCGCCACCACCTTTGGTCAGAACATCACCTTGTTGGTGTCGGGTTCATTCCTGGTGGAAACCATCTTTGATATTGACGGGTTTGGTCTGCTGGGCCTTAACGCCATTGTGGACAGGGATTACCCTGTGGTCATGGGCGTGGTGTTGTTAGCCAGTTTGCTGCTGCTGATCGGCAATATCATTTCAGACATTCTGGTTGCGCTGGTTGACCCTCGCATTCGATTTAATTGAGGTCAACATGTTGCGACTGAACCCACAGACCATTAAAAAACTCAAACGCTTCCGGCAGATCAAACGCGGCTACTACAGCTTTTTGATTCTGATGGTGATGCTGGGGTTGTTTGTGGTGGGTGAGTTGCTTATCAACAATCGTGCCTTGGTGGTGAAATATGAGGGTGAGTGGTATTTCCCTACCTATAGTGCGTTTCATCCGGGCACCGATTTTGGTTTGCCATACACCTATGAAACCAACTACCGCGAGTTAAAGCAGCGCTTCGCTGAAGAAAATAGCGGCAACTGGGTATTGCTACCGCTGGTGCCTTACAGCCCCAACGAAAATCACTCCACCACGGGTATTTTTCGACCAGAGGCGCCATCAGCGCAGTATCAGCATTATCTGGGGACCGATTCCACCAGTCGCGATATCCTCGCGCGTTTGTTTTATGGCACGCGAACCGCCTTGTTTTTTGCCATGGCGTTTACCCTGGCGACCTATGTAATTGGTATCGCCATCGGTGCTGCCATGGGGTATTTCGGCGGGCTATTTGATTTGTTATTCCAGCGCGTTATAGAAATCTGGAGCAACGTGCCGTTTTTGTACATGGTCATCATCATCTTTTCAGTCATCCCGGCGACGTTCTCGATTTTTACGCGCATATCTATTTTGTTGACGGTCATGGTGTTGTTTTCGTGGACATCTATGACCTATTACATGCGCACGGAAACCTATAAACAAAAGGTGCGCGATTATGTGGCGTCGGCGCGGCTGATCGGATCCTCCAATACCCGTATTATTTTTAAACATATCCTGCCGAATGTGTTGGCCACCCTGGTCACATTTATGCCATTTACCGTGATTGCTGCAGTCACCGCAATTACCGCGCTGGATTTTCTGGGTTTTGGTTTGCCACCACCCACCCCGAGTCTGGGTGAGTTGCTTAAACAGGGTACTGCCAATTTACGCACTGCACCCTGGATAGTGACATCAGCCTTTGGCACGTTGGTTGTGCTGCTGACGCTGGTGACCTTTATTGGCGAAGCTATTCGGGAATCGTTCGATCCCAAAAAATTTACTGTGTACAAATGATGTCTCTGCTCACAAGGCGGATTTTTTCAAAAGGTGTTTGCTGGAGGTTAACAACATGAACAGAACCGCGCGAAATGGCTTTGCAGGCATCGTGCTGGCAGCGCTGCTGATGGCCTGTGGTGGTGCAACTGAAGAGGGCGAAGTCAGGGATAATACCCAGGAAGTGCTGGATTATTACGCTGCGCACCCAGATCTGTTCCAGTTCAAAACCTTGGCTGATTTGCCAGCGGATCTGGTGTGGGAGCGCGGCGAAGGTCTGCCGGATCTGGGCTCGCCTGATGCCAAAAAAGGTGGCACGCAATACGGTTCCATTCAGGATTTTCCACGCACCTTGCGTTATGTCGGGCCTGATTCCAACGGTGCGTTCCGTACCTGGATTCTGGACGATGTCACGCTGCCGCTGGCATTAAAACATCCCGACACCGACTATGATTTTTACCCGGCGCTGGCATCAGAATGGGCCATTGATGACGAAAACGGCATTGTTTATGCGCGTCTTGATCCGGCAGCACGCTGGTCGGACGGTGAAGCCATCACCGTTGATGATTTCATGTTTATGTTTTTCTTTAACCGCTCGGAATACATTGTTGCGCCTTGGTACAACAATTATTACAACATTACCTTCAGCAATATTACCAAGTACGACGACCATACCTTGTCCGTTACCATGAATACCAAAAAGCCGGACTTTGCCTATCAGGCCTTGGACCTGCGCCCGGAACCACAACACTTTTACAAGGAGCTGGGTGACGACTTTGTGGAGCGTTATCAGTGGAAATTTGTACCAACCACAGGGCCATACGTGATTCGCGATGAGGATCTGATACCGGGTCGTTCAGTGACATTGACGCGTTTGCAGGACTGGTGGGCGAAGGACAAAAAGTATTTCGCTAATCGCTACAACGTCGATCGCATTGTGTTGAATGTGATTCGCGATGCCAACAACGTCTTTGAATCTTTTAAACGCGGTGACATTGATCAGTTTGGTTTAAACCTGGCGGAACACTGGTATGAGAAATTGCCAGATACTGACCCGGATGTTGCCAATGGATATATCCACAAATCAGTGTTTTACAACCAGCGTCCACGCCCCAACTATGGTCTGTGGATGAACACCTCTCGTCCCATGCTTGATGATCAGAACGTGCGGCTTGGGATTCAGTACGCCAGTAACTGGGATCTGGTGATCGAGAGTTTCTTCCGCGGCGATTACTCCCGCATGCACACGGCCAACGACGGTTTTGGCAGTTTCTCGCACCCGACCATTCGTGCGCGGCCTTTTGATATCGACAAAGCACTTGAGCACTTTGCCTTGGCTGGATTCACCACACGCGGGCCGGATGGCATTCTGGTGAACGAGCAGGGGCAGCGGTTGGCATTTACCATCACCACGGGCTACACCACCATGGCGGACATCCTGACTATTCTGCGTGAAGAAGCGGCTAAAGCCGGTCTGGAGTTCCGCATAGAAGTACTGGATCAGACTGCCGGTTGGCAAAAAGTGCAGGAAAAGCAGCACGACATCGGGTTTGTTGCCTTGGGCGTCGGTACTGAAATGTACGCACGTTTCTGGGATTACTACCATTCGGACAATGCCTATGATGATGCCTTCCTTGAGGACGGCAGCGTGAACCCTGACCGCAAGATCAAGGTGCAGACAAATAACATGGAAGCGTTGGCCAGCTATGAGCTGGACCAGATGATTGATCAGTTTGTGGCCTCAAACGATGTGGATGAAATGCGTGAACTTTCACATCGCATGCAGGAGTTTGTGTACGAGTACGCCTCGTTTGTGCCCGGTTTTGTGCAAGATTTTTACCGGATCGGGCATTGGCGCTGGGTCAAGTACCCTGAGTTTTTTAACCATAAATCACCGTCATTGGCAACCGAACTGCATGTGCATTGGATAGACGAGCAGTTAAAACAGGAAACGCTGGCGGCGCGTCGTGCTGGTCAGACGTTCGAGCCCCAAATCCGTGTGTATGATCAGTACCGGCTGCAATAAGGTTGCCTGATGACTGACCCGATTTTACAAATCAAGAATCTGATTACAGAGTTCGATACTGACGAGGGCCGCGTTCGCGCGGTCGACGATGTCACGTTTTCGGTCAATGCTGGCGAAACGCTCGGCATTGTGGGGGAGTCCGGTTGCGGCAAAAGTGTCACGGCGCAGTCCATCATGCGATTGTTACCACAGCCCATGGGACAAATTGTTGGCGGGCAGATTTTGTTTCAAGGTCAGGATCTGGTGTCGTTGACGCTGGATCAAATGCACAAAATCCGCGGCGCAAAAATTGGCATGGTGTTTCAGGAGCCAATGACCGCCCTGAACCCAGTCCACACCATCGGTCGCCAGTTGGCCGAGGTGATGCTGCTGCACAAAAAAATCACCAAACAGGAAGCCTTACGTTTATCAGTGGAGATGCTCGACAAAGTGGGCATCCCCTCCCCGGATATTCGTATGGCTGAGTATCCGCACCAATTGTCTGGCGGCATGCGTCAGCGTGTGGTGATTGCCATGGCCTTGGCTTGTCAGCCGCAGTTGTTGATTGCAGATGAGCCTACTACAGCGCTGGACGTCACCATTCAAGCGCAGATACTTGAGTTGATTGCGGAGCTGCAGCGTGACATGGGCATGGCAGTGATTCTGATCACCCACGATCTGGGCGTGATAGCTGAAACATCCCGGGATGTGGTGGTGATGTACGCTGGTAAAGTGGCTGAAAAAGGCACGGTGACCGATGTGTTTGATAAACCATCTCACCCCTATACACGAGGTTTGCTGGCTTCCATTCCCAGGCTGGATACCCCGCCAAAAGCTAAGCTGGCGATTATTCCAGGCATGGTGCCGGGGCTACTGGATCTGCCCAAGGGTTGCCGTTTCGAAAATCGCTGTGCCTTCCGAACGGATGAGTGTGTGCAGGTGCAACCGCCGATGGAGAGCATCAGTGCGTCCCATGAATTGGCCTGTCTGCGCTGGCGGGAGCTGCCGGCCGTTGATAGCCGGAGCGGGGTGACGGCATGAGCGTTGATAGGGAAAATGCCGTTCAGCCAATTTTGCAGGTGCGCGACCTGAAAATGCATTTTCCGGTGCGCGAGGGCTTGTTGCTGCGGGCGTCCAAATTCAATAAAGCCGTGGATGGCGTGAGTTTCAGCATTGCACCGGGCGAAACCTTGGGTCTGGTTGGCGAATCAGGTTGTGGCAAATCCACGCTGGGCCGCTGCATCACCCGGCTTTACCAGCCAACAGAGGGGCAAATTCTGTTTCAGGGGCAAGACATTACCCGGCTGCCGGCGCGCACCTTGAAACCCATACGCCGTGATATTCAGATGATTTTTCAGGATCCGATGGAGTCGCTGAATTCGCGGCACACCGTGGGTGAAATTCTGGAAGAACCTTTGGTTGTGCAGTCCATGGGTGATGGCGCGTCCCGGCGCAAACGCGTTGTGGATCTGCTCGATCTGGTAGGGCTGCCCGCTCGTTCTGTGACGCGTTATCCCTTTGAGTTCTCTGGCGGGCAACGCCAGCGTATCGGGATTGCACGCGCTATCGCGCTGAATCCCAAATTGATTGTCTGTGATGAGCCCGTATCGGCGCTGGATGTGTCCATTCAAAGTCAGATTCTGAATCTGTTGATTGACCTGCAGCAGGAGCTCAAGCTGTCTTACCTGTTTATTGCGCACGACCTTGCTGTGGTCAAACATATTTCTGATCGTATTGCGATTATGTATCTGGGCAAGATTGTGGAAACCGGGCCGGGTGAAAGTGTTTATCTGAATCCGCAGCACCCCTATACCAAGTCATTGATCTCAGCGATTCCCGTGCCTGACCCGCACCACAAGACCCAGCGCATCGTGTTGCATGGGGATGTGCCATCGCCGATCAATCCGCCCTCGGGCTGTAGTTTTCATACGCGCTGTCCGCAGGCCACCGAGCGTTGCAGTCAACAAATGCCCGTGCTCGAGCATCATGCGTCCTGCCACGAGCATGTCACTGCCGCTTGCCATCATATTTAAGTTAAAAAAGTGCGAGAGGGCGCGCTGGAAAGCCCGTAGAACGGGCGCTCCGCGAAATGCAATTCACGTGAGTAGTTTGACGCAGGAACGGGTAGACGGGTTGTTTTCGCCACGCTATCTGTTTTAAGATGTGGCTCCCCAACGAGGAAGAATAATTATGAATTCCCTGCATTACGTTTCAAGGTCATTGGTCCGCCGACCCTTGGCCGCAGCTGCGGTAGTCTTGGCCGCGCTGAGCTCAAGCTTGAGCACCCAGACATTTGCACAAACCGGTTCTGTGCAGGAGCAGTTCGAGCAGGCAAACACGTCGCTTGAAGCCATGATCCTGACCAATACCCAGCTTCGTGAACGCATTGCCCGTCAGGAACAGCTGATCACTGAGATGGCTGCGTCCATTGAATACGCTGCTGTGCTGGCCGATGATGCGAACTCGCCCTTAAATGGCTTGATCGATCAAATGATGAGCAGCATTGAGCAGTTCGTTGAGTCTGATCTGCCGTTTGAACTGGAAGCCCGCCGTGATCAGGTAGAGCGCATCCGCAACCTGATCAATAACCCGGAAGCACCGATTTCCCAGAAATTGAGTTTGCTGATTGGCTTGTATCAGGCCGAGGGTGCTTATGGTCGCTCACTCGATACCTACACTGAAGTGATGGATGTCGATGGTGTGGAGCAGGAGGTGACACTCACCCGTATTGGTCGCATCATGCTGGCGTACCAGACTGCAGATCGTCAGATCACTAAAGTCTGGGACAAAGAGGCTGATCAGTGGGTTGAAGTCCCTGCTGGTGAATACCGTACTTCAATTTACCGCGCCATGAGTGTTGCAAGTAGCACCATTGCAGCAGAGTTGATGAACATCCCTATTCCGGCGCCGGTTGCCGCGCAATAAGGCTAAGTCGGAGAATGGCTGATGACAGCCGACTCCGGCTTAAGCAAATTCACCTTAGAAAGTCCTCATACTGACCATGCTGAGTCTGTTCTAGCAGCGCTCGGCGTTGGTGCGTCCGGCCTCAGCGCTGCCGACAGTGCTCATCGACTTACACTGGCAGGGCAAAATCGTTTACCGGAAGCGCCACGCGCAGGCCCCCTCCGACGGTTTCTGCAACAGTTTAATAATCTCCTGATTCTGATCCTGATCGCTGCTGCTGGTATTACGGCCTTGTTGGGCCATTTGCTGGATACCAGCGTTATTCTTGCTGTGGTGCTGGTCAATACCGTTCTTGGGTTTGTGCAGGAAGGCAAAGCAGAAAAAGCCATCGCAGCGATTCGAGACATGTTGGCGCCGCGCGCAACCGTGATTCGCGATGGCGTTCGGCAAACCATTGATGCACAAGCATTGGTGCCGGGTGATCTGGTGCTGCTGGAAGCCGGTGACAAAGTGCCGGCTGATTTACGACTTGTGCAGATCAACACACTGACGCTTCAAGAAGCCGTACTCACTGGGGAGTCCTTGCCTGTTGAAAAATCGACAGAACCGGTTGCGCAAGACGCTGCCTTGGGTGATCGCAGTTGTATGGCGTTCAGTGGCACCCTGGTCAATACCGGCCAAGGCACCGGCGTCGTGGTGGCGACGGGGGCAAATACTGAACTGGGCCGCATCAGTCATCTGCTCGGCGATGTTGAACAGCTGTCAACGCCGTTGCTCAAGCAGATTGCGCAACTGTCGCGTTGGTTGACCGGCTTCATTTTACTGGCAGCAGCATTAATTCTGGCGTGGGGATACTACGTTCAGGGTATGCCGTTTGATGAGCTGTTTGTGCTTGTGGTCGGTTTGTCCGTGGCATCGATTCCTGAAGGTTTGCCGGCGGTGCTGACGGTCACTATGGCCATCAGTGTGCAGGCCATGGCGAAACGTAATGCCATTGTCAGAAAGTTGCCCGCCATTGAGACGCTGGGTTCCATTTCTGTCATCTGCAGCGACAAAACCGGGACATTGACGCGCAATGAAATGATGGTCGCCAGCCTCGCTTTGGCGGATACCACCTTGCAGGTCAGCGGCAGCGGTTACGCGCCGGATGGCCAGATTCTTGATACAAATGGGCAATCAGTACTTTCAGACCCTTCCGAGACAAGAGAGCTGCTCGATCGGTTGACCTTGGCAGCGGTGCTGTGTAATGACTCTATACTCCAGCAAAACGACGACGGGCATTGGCAGATCATGGGGGACCCCATGGAAGCTGCGTTGCTGGCGCTTGCGGCCAAAACCGGGCTTGATCAGGCTGCCATCAAAACCGCATGGCCTCGTATTGATAGTCTGCCGTTTGATGCGCGTCACCGGTTTATGGCGACGCTGCACAACTGTCCAGCCGAATCTGCGTTTGCTAGCAGTCAATTGATTGTTGTTAAAGGTGCTCCGGAACGGCTCTTGACTATGTGTGGCCATCAACTTGATCGCGCTGGCCAATCCGTCCCATTAGACAGTGATTTCTGGCATCAACAGGCGGAAGCAATCGCGGCCAACGGGCAGCGGGTATTGGCCTTTGCGGTCAAACCGGTCGAAAAAACGCAGCAAAGCGTCGACCACACACACGTCGAGTCAGGTCTGATCTTGCTGGGGCTGACTGGATTGATGGACCCGCCGCGTCCGGAAGCCATTGCTGCCGTGGCCTTGTGTTATGAGGCCGGCATACAGGTCAAGATGATCACCGGTGATCATGCCGGAACAGCCTCCGCCATAGGACGTCAGATCGGACTCAAACATGCAGACAAGGTCTTGACCGGTGCTGAACTCGAACGCATGGATGATCAGGCCCTGGCTGCGGTGGTGCGTGACCTTGATGTGTTTGCACGTACCAGCCCGGAGCACAAATTGCGATTGGTGAAGGCCCTGCAAGCTCAAGGCATGATTGTGGCCATGACGGGCGATGGTGTAAACGATGCGCCAGCGCTCAAGCGGGCTGATGTGGGCATTGCCATGGGTCAAAAGGGCAGTGAGGCAGCACGCGAAGCCTCACAACTCGTGCTTGCGGATGACAATTTTGCCTCGATAGTGGTGGCCATCAGCGCCGGCCGAAGCGTTTATGACAATCTGCGCAAAGTGATTTCTTTTTTGTTGCCAATTAACGGTGGCGAATCCTTGAGCCTGGTGATTGCTATTCTGTTTGGGCTGACCTTGCCGATTACGGCCGCACAAATTCTCTGGGTCAATATGGTAAGTTCAGTCGCGCTGGCACTGGCCTTGGCGTTTGAGCCTCCAGAGCCTGGCGTTATGAGTCGCCCGCCGCGAAAGCCAGGTGAATCGATGTTGTCGGTGCAAGTAGTGTGGAGGATTCTACTGGTCTCGGTAGTTTTTACTGCTGGGGTGTTCGGGCAATTTTTGCTGGCACAGGCACAAGGTGCGTCATTGGAAACGGCTAGGACAATGGCGGTGAACACTTTGGTGATGATGGAGATGTTTTATCTGTTCAGCGTGCGCTACAGCTACGGGAGTTCGATCAGCTTCCAAGGCATGCTAGGCACACCGGCAGTCCTGTATTCGATTGCTGCGGTAGCGCTGTTTCAGGTGTTTTTCACCTACACACCGTTTATGGGGAATGCGTTTGGCTCTGAACCACTCAGCCTGCTGCAAGGCATACAGGTATTTGGTTTTGGCGTCGCTGTGCTGTTGATTGTAGAGCTGGAAAAGTGGCTGCGCCGCCGCTTTTCGGCGGCAGCCTGATGTATAACAAGCTTAGCCTTTGCCGCGCATTTTGTTGGGGCCGCGCAAGCAGTCCTTTTCGATGTATTCAATAATGGCGCCTGCGATGTCCATGCCGGTGGCTTTTTCGATGCCTTCCAGTCCCGGTGAGGAATTCACTTCCAGTACCAGTGGTCCGTGATTGGAGCGAATGATGTCAACACCGGCCACATCCAGTCCCATCACTTGGGCTGCTTTGGTGGCGAGCTTGCGCTCATCAGGGCGCAGTTTTACAACCTTGGCAGAGCCGCCGCGGTGCAGGTTAGAACGATACTCACCCGGCATGGCTGTGCGCTGCATGGCTGCAACCACTTTATCGCCCACCACAAAACACCGGATATCGGTGCCAGAGGCTTCCTTGATAAATTCCTGTACCAGAAAATCGGCTTCCAGCCCACGGAACGCGGTGATCAAGCTTTCAGCCGCCTTGCGGGTTTCTGCCAGCACAACGCCATTACCTTGCGTGCTACGCAGCACTTTGACCAGCAGCGGTGCGCCGCCAACAGAATTAATCAGATCGGTGGTGGCGTCTGCCGAATGCGCATAACTGGTGATGGGTTGACCAATACCGCGACGTGCCAGCAACTGATGCGCGCGCAGTTTGTCGCGCGAGCGGGTAATCGCAATTGACTCGTTGACAGAATAAGTACCTCCTACCTCAAATTGCCTCAGCACAGCGCTGCCGTACATGGTGACACTGGCACCAATGCGCGGGATCACTGCGTCAAACTCCAAGGCCTCAGGATCGCCGATGCCCTTATAAAAAACGGTGGGATTGTTGGCTGTGATGTTCATGTAACACTTTAGAACATCAATCACCCGTGCCTCATGCCCTCGCTCCTTGGCAGCCTCAACGAGTCGTCGTGTTGAGTACAGTTTACCGTTGCGGGATAACACACCGATTTTCATGTTCAAATATCCTGGGGAAACACCTGGTCTGATCAGGCTGGGGAGGGTTCCGGTTAGTGTCCGGGGTCAAAAAAGGCGCACACATTACCACAAAACACATGACAAGCAAGTGGCACCGGCTGGCCCCCGGATTCTGGTTTCTTTTTTATTTTTACCCGCTGCTTTGACCGCTTTACTGCCATTAAATTCACTGGCCGCGAGAATCTTGTTTTACGTTCATCGCTCATCATGACACCAGTTTCAATGCATAGCCAAAGCTTATCGGCAGATGGATGGAGAATGTGAAGTTGCATGAGTTCAGCCATAGGCTTGTGGTGCGTTATCGCGCATGCGAACATCTTGGTTTTTTAACCCAGATGACTTAAGGCGCGGGTACAATTTTATGGTAGCAGCACAATGAGCAAGCCCCTGCAACTGCTCGCAATCGCGGCATCCCTGCTGTTGTTGGCAGTTCTTTTAAATGCGGGCGTGTTTTCAGCCGGCTGGCGCTGGGATGACCCGTCTATCCTTTTGCATGCGCATCAATTTTCTATTGTGCAGGATGTGCTGGATCCTGCGGTGTGGCAGCAGTTTTCGCCTGCCAATCTCACGCCCTTGCTGATTCTGTCGATGGAGATCGATCTGATTCTGGCAGGTATGTCGCCTTGGTTTTTTTACCTGCACCAAGTGAGTTTGCTGGCTGCAGCCGCGTTTTTGCTGTTTGTGTTGTTGCGTTTATGGTGCGAGTTCAGGTTTGCAGTCGCCGGCGGCGTGCTGTTTTTATGTGGATTGCCCACCATGATGGTGGCCGAACAGCTGATGACACGCCATTATGCCGAAGGCTTGGTGCTGGCCTTGCTAGCGCTTTACGGTTTTGTACGCTACTTGCGCACCGGTGCCTTGAGCATACTGACACTGGCTGTGCTGGCCTACGTGCTGGCGGTGATGGCCAAGGAAGTGTATGTGCCGCTGCCGGCCATGCTATTGTGTCTGCCTGAAGCCTCATGGCAAAAGCGCGTGCGTGCTAGTGCGCCATTTTTTGGGGTGCTGTTGTTTTATGCTATTTGGCGCAGCTGGATGTTGCCTTCGGTCACCGGCGGTTACGTAGACAGCGCTAGCTACTTCAGCGCTGCATTTTTGCAACAGGTCGTTGCGTCTTACCTCAGCTTTCCGCGTCTGCTCAGTGGCGGCACCTGGCCGTTGTTTGTGCTGCTGTATCTGCTGCTGATTGGCTATTACTTGCGGCAAAAATACCGGCATTCGCAACATGCCGTTCACGGCCACGCGCGGAGTGGCTGGCCGTTGTTTACCCTGTTGACAGCGGCCCTGGTGCTGTTACCGCTGGCGCCCTTAGCGCAATCGCCAGGTATCGTGCAGGCCGATCGTTACCTGTTTGCCTTCTGGGCTGCACTGAGTTTTTCGATGGCATTTTTTGCGGGACGTTTTGCGGATGGCCGATCAAGGCCCTGGTTGTTGGCCGCGCTGGGTATGTTGGCCGTGCTGAGTCTTGTGCAGGCGCTGCCGGCACGCCAGGCCATGGCTGATGTCGGCAAAGCGTTTGATGTGCAGGGTGACTTTGTGTGGCAGCAGAATGATTCGGTTGCTTACCAACCTTCCGCGGAGGTGTTGCCCGCCTTGTGGTTTGTGACCGGGCTTATTGAACTTAAAAAAGCTATCAGCTCAGAGACCTCACCCGTTGTGGTGGTTGATGATATTTATCTCGCTCAGGCCAATGGCAAAGCTTTGTTTGCCTATGATCCGCAATGCCAATGTATGCGGGATCAAGCCGCCGATGCACAGATGCGCCGTCAGCAACTGGCGGTGAGTTTGCGCCCCCTGGCGCCAATGTCAGTGCGGTTTGATTATCAACAAAGCACTGTTACCTGGCAGTTTGGCCCTTATACCGATGGCGTTTATCAGTTAGTCTCGGATCGAATCGGGGTGATACCCGCGCCACCACAAGGGCAGATGCGTGCGATTCTGGCCGAAGGCGCCAGTTTTTATGTGCGATACCAGTCCCCAGAGGGGTGGCAAAGTTATTCAGACGCGTTTTTGATCAAACACAATGGGCCTGCCATCAATTGGGTCAGGGAGTAAAGCAGTGGACGCTATTGCGATCATTATTCCGGCATATAACGAAGCGCAATCCATTGCTGCCAATCTGGCCGTGATTCGTGCGGCCGTAGACACCATCGCTGATACCGAGTTTATGCTGGTGGTGATTGATGACGGATCACACGATGACACCGGCGCCATCGTGCGGCAATTGCATTTACAAGACGCAAGGGTGCAGTTGTTAAGTATGAACCGCCACTATGGCAAAGAGTCGGCCATTGCAGCAGGGTTGCAGTCAACCCGGCACCTTGATGCGGTCATCGTGATGGACAGCGATCTGCAGCACCCCCCAACGTTGATTGCCGATATGGTGGCGCACTGGCGCAGCGGCGCTCGCGTGGTTGAAGCGGTCAAGGAATCGCGTGGCAATGAAAGTTTTATGCGCGGCACCCTGGCGCGCATTTTCTACCGGCTGTTTAACTTCTTTACGCGCCTTGGTATCGACGGGCATACAGATTTCAAGTTGCTCGACAAGGAGGTGGTTAACGCCTGCTGCGATCTACCAGAGCATGGCCGATTCTTTCGAGGGCTGGTGGTGTGGCTGGGTTTCGAAACCGTGCAGATACCCTTTGATGTGCCCAGATCAACGCGGCGACGTTCCGCGTGGGGCAGCGGCGCTTTGTTTCGTTATGCCATCGACTCCATTACCTCATTTACGGCCTTTCCCTTGCAGATTGTGAGTGCGCTGGGCGCTTTGACCTTTCTACTCAGCATCGTGATTGGTGGCATGGCCTTGGCTGACAAGCTGGCCGGGCGCGCCGTAGATGGTTTTACAACCGTCATTTTGTTGATTCTGATTATTGGCAGTGTATTGATGTTCAGTGTTGGGCTGATTGGCATTTATGTTGGCCGCATTTACGATGAAGTAAAACGACGTCCGAATTTTTTGATCAACCGACACAAGAGTACCTTGCATGATTAAATATGCCGCTGTGCTGATGCACGCCCTTGTGCTGGCCACCTTACTGGCGTCCTCTCACGGCATACTGAAATGGGTCTCCAGCCAGCCGCATGATAACTACATCAATATGTTGCTGGGACACTGGAAAGCCGTGTTCGCGGCTCTGTCTGTCTACGGATTTATTTTCTTTTATTACATTCTTGTGCTGCGCAGCAGTCCGGTGTCTATACTTTATCCAGTGTATACCGGTCTTTCGGTATTGTTTGTGCTGCTGATTGGTCGGCTGGTGTTTTCCGAGCCATTGACCAGTGTGCAGGTGTTCGGGGCCGCGTTGGTGCTGGCAGGCATAATTCTGATGGGGAGTGGCAAATAGCTGCCCCGCGCAGGAAAGTTATGGATAGGAGCCGAAATGAAAAGAGTTGTGACAGGGTTAATGGCAGGGATGTTGGCGACGGTTTCGTTGACGCTGGCTGCGCAGGATCTTGATGCCTTTGCCGAGCGGGTCAGTGAGTTTACGCTCGATAATGGTTTGCACTTTATTGTGGTTGAGCGACCGGTCGCGCCAGTTGCCACGTTTGTGACCTTTGTAAATGTGGGTGGCGTTGATGAGCCGGTCAACAATACCGGCGTTGCGCATATTTTTGAACACATGGCGTTTAAAGGCTCGAGTCGGATAGGCACAAACGATCACGAGGCGGAGCAGCAAGCCTTGCAGCGTATGGATGATGCCTATCGCGCATGGCTTGCAGAATCCTACTCATCAGCGCCGGATCAGAGCCGTCTGGATTTACTTTGGCAGACTTTTGAGCAATGGCAGACACAGGCTGGCTCCTATATCAAGAGTGAAGAGTTTTCCCAGATTATCGAGCGTGAAGGGGGTGTAGGCCTGAACGCTTTTACCAGTGCGGACGCCACCGGTTACTTTTATTCCTTACCGCAGAACAAAGCCGAGCTTTGGTTTTTTCTGGAAGCTGAGCGGTTTATGGACCCTGTGTTCCGTGAGTTTTATGTTGAAAAAGACGTCATCATGGAAGAGCGACGTATGAGGACAGACTCCAACCCACAAGGCCGTCTGCTGGAGGAGTTTCTGAGTGTGGCTTACTCCGCGCATCCTTACCGAAATCCGGTGATTGGCTGGTCCTCGGATATCACGGCCACCACCATTGCGGATACCCAGCGGTTTTTTGAGACCTATTACGTGCCTTCCAACATGACAATCGCCATCGCCGGCGACGTCAAAACAGAGGATATGCGGGCGCTGGCGGAAAAATATTTTGCAGCCATGCCCGCGGCGCCACATCCCCCTGCGGTCAAAACCATCGAACCCGCACAACGGGGTGAACGTCGCTTTGTGATTGAAGAGCAAAGCCAGCCTCTGTTTATAGCCGGTTATAAAACAGTGGCGGCCGGGCATCCCGATGCAGCGGCGCTGGAAATGCTGAGTCACATTCTGTCTGCCGGACGAACGTCCCGACTTTATCAGCGCATGGTGCAGGATGAGCAGTTAGCACTCGGTGTGCAGGCGCTGACCGGATTTCCGGGCTCGAGGTTTCCCTCATTGTTTGTGACATTTGCGGTGCCCAATATGGGTGTGTCACTGGCCTCTGTTGAACAGGTCATTAATGAAGAAATTGAAAAGGCCAAACAGGGGGATATCCACCAGGAAGAACTTGATCGCGCGGTAACCAATGCGCGAGCAGGCGTGGTCCGGGGGCTGAATTCCAATATGGGTCTGGCGCTGGGGCTGGCGCAGGCGCATGCCCAACGCGGTGACTGGCGGGAGGCGTTTGCGTACCTGGAGGATCTTGAGGCGGTCACACTGGCTGATTTACAGCGTGTTGCCCAACAGTACCTGGTGCCTAGTAATCGTACCGTTGGCATGATCAGCAACAGCAGCGTGCAGCAGGAGTGATGACTGTCATGATGATAAAACAAATGATGTTGTATAGCCTCCGGCGACTGACCATGGCCAGCGCCCTGACGCTGGCAGGTATTGCTGTTGCTCACGCACAATCTGCACCCAACCCCTGGGAAGTGTTTGAGTATCCCGAGATCAATAATTTTGACATGCCAGCGCTGGAGATTTTTGAGCTTGAGAATGGCATTCGTTTTTATCTGGTTGAAGATCGTGAACTGCCGCTCATCGATCTGACGGTACTGGTTCGCACCGGCGGAATCCTAGTGCCTGATGACAAAGTGGGGCTGCAAAATCTGACCGGTGCCGTGATGCGCAGTGGTGGTTCAGTGAACTACCCGGACAATGAGCTCAACCGGATGCTGGAGAATCGGGCGGCTGAAATTGAAACGGAAATCGGATTCAGCTCGGGCTCGGCGCGTATGAATGTGCTGGCCGATGATTTTGAAGCTTTATTGCCGGTTTTTCTGGATGTGCTGGTCAATCCAGCGTTTCCTGAGGAGCGCTTGCAACTGGCCATCACGCAGCAGCGCAGCAGCATTTCCCGGCGCAATGATGATCAGGGCAGTGTCGCCAATCGAGAGTTTCAGCGATTGATTTATGGGCAGCAGTCCAAATACGCACGGCGCATAGAAAACGCAACGCTGAGTAACATCTCGAAGCAAGATGTGTTGGATTTTCACAAACAGGCTTTTGTGTCGCGCAATATGATGGTCGGGGTGACTGGCGATTTTGATGTGGCTGAGATGCGAGCGCTGTTAAGTAACGCGTTTTCCGTGGTGCCGTCTGGTGATCAGAGCCCGCTGGAATTCCCGCCCGTGGATTACAGCTTTGACTCGGGCATTTTTCTGGTAGATAAACCAGATGTGAATCAGAGTTATGTGTTGCTCGGTCACATTGGGGGTATGCGTGACAGTCCGGACTATGCGGCCTTACAAGTCATGAACAGAGTGTTAAGTGGTGGTTTTTCAAGCCGCTTGATGCAGGTGGTGCGCAGCGAACTCGGGCTTGCGTACTCGGTGTTCGGATCTTATGGCAGTGGTTTGTATTTTCCCGGCACTTTCAGTGCGGGGGTGATGACACAAAGTGAATCCACCGCCGCTGCGATTGAGGCCATCGTAGCTCAGATCAGGCGGCTTCAGGACGACCCCATCAGTGATGCGGAATTGCGTGATACCAAAGACCAATTCCTCAACACATTGGTGTTCCAGTACCCCGGTATCAGCGCAGTGTTGCGCGAGCGTATGAATAATGACTACGCAGGTTTGCCGCCAGATACCTTTGAGCAGTTGGTTGCACAGATTCAGCAAGTCTCGGTGGCTGATGTGCAGTCGGTGGCACAGCGTTACCTGAGACCGGATACCTTGCGGATACTGGTCGTAGGCAATGCCGCTGAACTGGGTGATCAACTTGAGCGCTTTGGTAATGTGCAGCCGGTGGATATCAGTATTCCGCAGTAAGCATTTTTGAGACATAACAACAATAAGAGGGCAGGACGTGGATATTGCCGGTATTCGTTCCCGCACTATCAGGCTAGGCACACTGACAATCAGCTTTCATCCGCTGGTGTTTATCTGCCTTTGTTCGAGTCTGGGCATGTTTATCAGCTTGGGCTTCTGGCAACTGGATAGAGCGGATGAAAAGCGTGCGCTGGCCTTGGCGATGCAACAGCGTACCGTGGCGCAGCCGGTTGCGCTGAGTGTTTTGCCCAGTGTAGCTGACAGTGTGGCAGACACTACGCAGCCTGATATAGCCCAGCGTGCCGACCCGGCGCCCGGCAATATGACCCGGGTGCAACTCTCCGGTGAATATCAGCATGACATTTCATTTCTGGTGGCTTTTCAGTTTTTTCAGGGACGCGCTGGCTATGAACTGGTGACACCGCTGAGGCCGACAGATGGCGGGCCATTGGTGTTGGTCAGTCGTGGCTGGATGTCGGCTGGCGCCGATCTGGGGCGGCCAGCGGTGCCTGCCAGTGTTAGTGGCGAGCAAACGCTGATTGCCCAACTACACGTGCCGGAGTTTGACGTGCCAGCAGGAGAGGTGACCGACACGGATTGGCCTGTGCGTTTGCCGCGTATGAATGTCAAACAAGCGGAACAATTGCTGGGCGAGCCCGTCTATCCCTATGTGTTGCGATTGGAGGCTGATCAAGCGGGTGTGCTGTCTCGCCACTGGAGCTTACCCCGCGTTGAAACGCGGGGGCATTTTGCGTATGCCATACAGTGGTTTGGTATTGCACTGCTGGTATCGATAGCCGCGCTGTTTTACGCCAGCAATCTCGCGCAACTGATCAAGGACTGACAGACCGTGTGTCTGCCACCAACAACCTAGCGCGGAACCGCAACAATTTGCAGTTCTACACGTCGGTTGCTGGCACGACCTTGTTCATTATCATTGCTTGCAATCGGGCGATCCGGGCCGACACCTTGCACCAGCAAGCGGTTCTGATCAACGCCACGTGATGCCAGGTAGTTGGATACACTGCCAGCCCTGCGGTTTGACAGGTTATAGTTGTAGTCACGCGCGCCCGTTGAATCGGTATGGCCAATCACTTGCAGCCGTGTATCGGTAAATTTGTAAAGTACTTGTGCGACCGAATCCAACACTGGGAAAAAGTCCGGGCGAATGTCGTATTGATTGGTGTTAAAGGTAATGTTGCCCGGCATGATCAGATCGAGTTGATCGCCGTTGCGATTGACCTGAACACCCGTGCCTTGTAGTTCTTCACGAAGCTCTGCTTCCTGAGCATCCATGTAAGCGCCAACACCTGCGCCAATTGCGCCACAGCCCAGTGCTGCATTTCGCGCATGTTGACCACTGTCAATGGCGCCCACCAGCCCGCAAACAACACCGCTGATGGCGCCATATTGCACGGCGCGGCTGGTTTGTTGTTGGCCTGTGTATGGGTTGATGGTGCTGCAAGCCGCCAATGCAGCAGCAGAGGTTAGCAAAACAATTGATTTGATAAATGTAGACATATTGGCATTCCTTTAGTGTGTGTGATCTGCCGGCCAGCGTGTCAATCAGACTTGATTTGTTTCTGATCAATAATCTAGCAAGTAATCAGGTGTAGCTTAGTATTGGTCAGAATATATGAACAAAACGTGAACGGAAATGAGGTGGAGCAATAATTCTGTGAAAGCAAATGTGGGTGTGGCGGATAAATCCGTACGGATTATGGCTGGAGCGGCTCTGATTATATTGACGTTGATGGGGACTATCGATGTTTGGGGTTGGATCGGGCTAGTGCCCTTGCTTACCGGGTTGATGAGCTTTTGCCCACTGTACACCGTTTTGGGTGTGAATGCCTGCAAAAGGCCTTGATTACCGGTGGGGAGCGCTTGTATTTAGGGGATGCACATCAATTGCTGGTGAGCATGGCCTGAATGACGTCGGTATTCTGAGTCTCAATGTGTTGTGAGGACTAGCCAGTGGTCGCATGCAGCAACCAGCTTTCGCCGACAGGCCGCGAAGGTTTGCTGCTGTCGTGGCAGATCCAACTCAGGACAGGATTGCTGTTGTCCGGATTCACAGATGTGCATCAGTTCTGCCATCTGCGCGACATCAATGTCCTCGATGCGCTTTTCAGGTTTGATGTGCTCATTGTGTAATACACCTGTGCAGATAAAAACATGACTGAACGGGCCTGACAAGGTGGATGCCAACTGCGTGATTGTTTCACTGGAGTAGTCACAACTCAGATAATTGACAGGTACATCGCTTCCAGCGATGTGCGCAATCACTGTAGTAGCAACAACAATCGGCAACCAGTCACGGTAAAAAATCAGCAGAGTCAGCAGCACAAAAAGCGAAAAATGCATTTCAACCGTGCCATGCGCCTGATGGATATGCAGCGCCGACATCACCATCACATCGTGTGGTATTACCGTTTTGTCACAATTGTGTGGTTTACTTCGAGCATCATTTGCAGACCGATACGTTGCGTCAGAAACGAGTCGCATGGTGATTCAGTAATCCAGGAGTGAGTTAAATGAATGAAGTATCCCGCAGTGGTTTGAGTCGACGTGGTTTGTTAAAAGGCGGCGCCGCAGTCATGGCTGCAGGCTTGAGCCCGGTCGTCAGCGCCCTGCAATCGCTGGCAGGCAAGCAGTCTGGCGGTTCAGCCACCGCGTCACGTTTGTCCGAGAGTCCATACGGCCCGATTGCTCCCGTAAACGATGAAGTGACCGGACTGCCACTGCTGCAGTTACCCGCGGGTTTTTCCTATGCAAGTCTGTCATGGGTGGGTGATTTGATGAGTGATGGTAAACCTGTGCCAGAGCGATTGGACGGGATGGGTGTGGTTGCGCTGGAAGGCAATGAAATTGTGTTGATTCGTAATCATGAAGTTGGCATGGGTAGCTTAATCCCGGCGACCGCATGTTACAGCAAGACTGCGCGTCCAGATGGCAGCTATGCCGCGGGCGGCAATACCACCATTCGTTTTTCCCGTCAGGCAAAGCGTGAAATTTCAACCACACCCAGCCTTGGCGGAACCTTGGTCAATTGTGCCGGTGGCGTAACTCCGTGGGGAACGTGGCTGTCTTGTGAAGAAACCACCATTGATATGACAGCGGAAGGTGGTCTGAAACACGGTTATGTTTTTGAAGTGCGTGTTGACCCGACCCAGACCACGGCGATGCCGATTGTGGACATGGGGCGTTATAAGCACGAAGCCGTTGCAATCGATCCGCGAGACAGTTTTGCTTACCTGACGGAAGACAGTCGCAATCGCTCGCCGTTATACCGGTTTATTCCGCGCGATGATTCACAGACGCCTGGCGCCCTGGAAAAAGGTGGTCGCTTGCAGGCAGCCAAAATTGTTGGTCGGGGTTTTACTGAGTTGTTTGCTCCAATACCTGGGCAAACCCACCAGATTGAGTGGGTGGATATTGCGAATCCCGATATGGATCCAGACGGCGATGCCAGTGGCCCTTATCTGCAGGCGCGCGATGCGGGCGCATTGAGCCTGAGCCGTGGTGAGGGTATTGTGTACTTCGAAGGCATGATTTATATCGTTGACACCAGCGCAGGCGTCAATGAAGCAGGACAAGCAGGGTTTGGCGATGGCGCGGTCTGGATGTTGGACCCGGTGGCCGGATCTCTGCGCTGCCTGTTTGCGTCGACCAACCCGACTATGGCCAATAACCCGGACAACATTGCCATCAGCCCACGTGGCGGATTGATGATGTGCGAAGACGGTGGCGGCGCAGAAGACGACTTTGGGTTTGGCGAGCGCATCATGGGGCTGACCACTGGCGGCGAATCGTATATTTTTGCCAAAAACAATATTGTGCTGACGGCTTCGCAGATTGCTGCCGCAGGCAAAAAATGTGATCCCGGCGATTACCGTGGTCGCGAAATTGCGGGTGTCTGTTTTGATCCGCAAGGCGAAATCATGTTCGTTAACATTCAGATACCCGGTGTTACCTTTGCCATCTGGGGGCCCTGGGAACGCGGCCCCGTGTAAGCAGTATTGCCGCGTGCTGTTACTGGGTTTCCAGGCGGCGCGCGCCAGCCAGAATGCCGGGCAAGGCATAATTGCCCTCGTGGCAGGCGTATTCATAAATGCGTTCAGTCGCAGGGCGCCGGTACAGAATCATTTCTGCTGTCCAAGCTTGGGTATAGGCGACCTCATCATGCATGGTGAAGCTGTAAACAATTTCATCGGGCGAGACCATACGGAATTTTTCGGTCACCTGCAGGCCAGGTCCGGAACCGTAGTGTGATTGCTGGGGATGCATATTGCGTGTACTGACCACCAGCGTATCGCCTTCCCACTGCGCCACCGAGTCACCCATCCACTTGTAGACATCCGCTGGCACGTGCGCTGAATTCAGGCGCACAATGCGCGCGTCATGCATCATCTCCGCCATGATCACCACGTGATTGTTGGTTTGCACAATCTGGTAATTGTTGTTGTAGATGATGGGCATCATAGGCGGCCCGGCACTGGAGTTTGAGGTGCGGAAGTCGTAAAACAACAGGCAGCGTTCGCCAATGGTGGTCATTTCGGGACCGAGGAAGGCGTCTGCACCATGAATGTCGCGCAACGCTTCCATAAAATTCTGTTCAGGAGCGTCGCTACGAAAGGGAATTTTGCCATCGGGTGGGTCAATGATCATCGAGGTGCGGAATTCTCCGTCAATCAGCGCGACCTGCGTGCCACGCTCCAGCCAAAAAGTATTGTAGGCGGCCGCTGTGTTGCCATCTGTTGGCGGCGCTCGATTGGGATCGCTGGGGGCATCGGCGGACAGCTCACGGCCTTGCGCGTCCTGCTGCATTTGCTGCGCTTCCTCCGCGGACATAAAGCGGCGGTCAGCAAAGCGGGCGGGGCGTTCCAGCGGAGTCTGCGTTGCGTTGGTCCAGATGCCTTGCAAGTCAGGCGTGCCCTCCGCAGTGCGCGGCAGGACAACAGCCGGGTTTGAAACATTCTGGCCGATAGCAGCAGGTGTGCTGATTAGACAAATCATTGCCAGCAAACAGAAGCGTGTTGGTTTGGTCATGGCCTGGTCTTCTTGTTGGTGTCAGTGGCTCACAAGCGCATTTTTTATCACTATACCTGAGACTGGCGTGCAGGAGCCAGACAGCCGTGTCCTGAATTCCAGGTACCTCGCGTACATTCCCCCGGCGCCTGGATTTAAATGCTGATGGTATTGACAATCATTCCTATTACGATTTATTCTTTTTGCCATCAACACGGCTGGTATCAAATAACAGGGACCAGCTATACATCGAGACGTCTGTATGTACGTATGCATTTGCCGCCAGATTACTGATTCACAGATCCGCCAGCGCTGTCAGGACGGGGTTACCACCTTCTCCGAACTGCAAGCGGAACTGGGTCTTGCCAGTGATTGCGGGCGATGTGGTCGTTATGCGCGTGAGCTCATCGCAGAAGTTGCCCCTGCCGATCAGTGTCGGGCCATGTCTTACGCAGCCTGACGCGGTTTTTCCCTTCGTAACAGCAAACCATAAGCATTCTTGTTATCAATTTCTTTTCCTTGTATCTCAATTAGTTAAGATTTGCTGGTGCTTGACATTGATGGCGCGCCCAAGGCAGTCTGTGTACTTCAAGACACTTATCCATCACACGCCGTTTGTATGCCGCTCATCTGGCATAGGCAGGAGTATTTATGAAAGCCGACAAAACCATGATCAAACACCTGAACAAGGCACTGGGCAATGAACTGGTGGCCATCAACCAGTATTTTTTGCATTCACGCATGTTCAAGGATCGCGGACTCAGCAAACTGGCCGCCAAAGAATATGAAGAGTCCATCGATGAGATGAAACATGCAGACAAATTGATCGAGCGTGTTTTGTTTCTGGAAGGGCTGCCCAATGTGCAAAGCCTAGGCAAACTTTTTATTGGTGAACACACTAAAGAGATGCTGGAGTGTGATCTCAAGTTGGAGATGATCGCTATTCCGGATCTGCGCGAAGGTATCGCCTACGCCGAATCAATCAAAGACTACGTCAGCCGTGAGTTGCTGGTATACATTCTCGAAAGTGAGGAAGAACACGTGGATTGGCTGGAAACTCAGCTCAAACTGATCGAGTCAGTTGGTATCGAGAATTACCAGCAATCCATGATGTAAGGCCTGGTTCAGGCCGATACTTTAAACCAGGCAACGGAACTTTGCAGATCACTGGCCACCGTTGTCTGCGCAGCACCGGCTGCTTTTACGACGAAACCATGGGCCTGTATCAACAACAGCAAACGCAATTAAAAAGCTGGTTGATTGGAGCGCTGGAACAACAGGAATTGATGGTCTTTTACCAGCCGCAGTACGATGTAGCCAATCAGGACATTATCGGTTTTGAAGCCGTGCTGCGCTGGGATCACCCGGAAGTCGGCTGGATCTCGCCAGACAAATTTATTCCGGTAGGCGAAGCCAACGGCATGATTATTCCTGTCACAGAATGGATACTGAGGCAGGTTTGTGCTCAGATTAAAATCTGGCAAGACATGGGGTATCACAACCGGGTGTCGGTAAATATCTCGGCGGTGCACTTACGGCGCATGGTGGGTCTGGCGGCAAGTCTGGGTCTGGAAGTGTTGGCTGAAGGGGTTGAGACTGATGAGCAATTGGATTTTTTGCGATCCTGCGGTTGTGACAGTATTCAGGGTTGGCTGATGAATCCTGCCATGTCATCATTTGCCTGTACGCAGTTACTGGCAGAAACAGACAGCACTCAACGCGTGATGAAGTCGCTGCTGCTGTAACGTCAGCCATGTTTTTAATGCCAACAACAAAAGGATGCTGGTGATGGGTGAACGCTTTAAAGCAATGACAGATGAGCACATCGAGTTTATCCGGCAACAAAAACTGTTTTTTGTGGGTACTGCCGGTGAAGACAGTTTGATCAACGTTTCACCTAAAGGGATGGACAGCTTCAGGGTGATCAGCCACTCACAGATTATGTGGCTGAACCTGACCGGCAGTGGCAATGAAACGGCGGCACATGTGCTTGAAAATGGCCGAATGACGGTGATGTTCTGCTCCTTTGAAAAGCAGCCCGTGATCATGCGCTTGTATGGCACGGCGCGTGTGATTCACGCCTGGGACAAGGAATGGGCTCAGTGTATTGAGCAATTTCCTGCGTATACAGGCGCCCGTCAGATTTTTGTGCAAGATGTGACGCTTGTGCAGACCTCATGCGGATTTGCAGTGCCGTACTTTGAGTACCAAGGTGATCGGCCCACGCTAGATAAGTGGGCGCTCAACAAAGGTCGCGACGGCATAGAACAATACTGGAAAGACAAAAATACCCGTAGCCTGGATGGCAAACCCACGGGCATTCAGTAGTCGCCTATTACAGGCCTTTCAGAAACTCGAGCACGGCGGCATTGGTTTCTGCTGGCCGTTCCTGCTGTATCCAATGTCCAGCCTCTGGAATCAGGATGACCCCACGCAGGTCATCGACCACTCGGCGCATTGCACCCTCCAGACGCGCCTGCGGTGCACCGGCAATCACCACGTCCTTCTCGCCGGCTAGAAACAGCGTGGGCACAGTCACCCGCGCATCGGCCAGTTGTGGGGTGATCTCCCAGTTGCGATGAAAATTACGGTAGTAGTTTACACCGCCACGAAAACCGGCTGCTTTGAACTGATTCACAACGTAGTCTAGGTCGTTCTGCGTTAACCAGTCAGGTAAGCCAAGCGGTTTGCCCATGCGCCCAATCCAGCCACCGGCACTGCGTTTGCGATCAGTGATAGTGGCAGGCTCGCGTGGCGAGTCAGGTGACAGATACAGGCGGCTCAGCAGGCCTGCAGGATCCGCGTCGTATTCGGCTTCGGCAACACCAGGCTCTTGGTGGTAAAGAATGTAGTAGAAGTTAT
>DITX01000013.1 GCA_002422225.1 Gammaproteobacteria bacterium UBA6173 | reverse complement strand
AGTGTGCGTATTTTACGGAATCTACATCAGAATGTATTATGGCGATCATATTCCTGCTCATTTCCATGTTTATTAAGGGGGATTATGCCGCTAAAGTAACTATTCAGACCGGTGAACTTATTGCCGGTCGTTTGCCCAAACGAGTTCTTGCCATGGTGCAGGAGTGGTCAGAAATCAACAAATCTGATTTGCTGGATAACTGGCATCGTTGCCTGCGACATGAACCCCTGCTAATGCTTGATCCGCTGGAGTGACTTATGCACAAAATTGTAAAAGCTATTGCCCATCCGGACTACATTATCGAGCTGACATTTGATGATGGCGCAACAGGTTGTGTTGATATCAGTTCACGATTGTATGGGCCAATGTTCGAGCCATTAAACGACCCGGATTTTTTTATAAAAGTCTCCGTCGATGAGTTTGGTGCCATATGTTGGCCCAATCAAGCCGATCTTGCACCTGATGTTCTTTATACCGAGATACAGGCAACGCAATATAAAAAGTAAACGTTGCATTACTTACGTATCAGCTTCAACAGATACTGGCCGTACCCGCTTTTTGACAAGGGTGCGGCCAGCGCGCGCAGCTGCTGCTCATCAATAAACCCATTGTGGTAGGCAATCTCTTCCGGGCAGGCAATTTTTAAGCCTTGTCGCTCCTCAAGTACACGAATAAAGTTGGCAGCATCCAGCAAAGATTGCACGGTACCGGTGTCCAACCAGGCGGTACCACGATTGAACAACTCCACTTTTAAGTCACCGCGCGCCAGATACACTTTGTTGACGTCGGTGATTTCAAGCTCACCGCGCGCCGATGGTTTGATGGTTTTGGCAACATTCACCACGTCGTTGTCATACAGATACAGGCCGGTCACCGCGTAGTTGGACTTAGGTTTAAGCGGTTTTTCTTCCAGATCAATGGCAATATTATTTTCGTCCAGCGCGACCACGCCGTAACGTTCAGGGTCATTCACGTAGTACGCAAAGACCGTAGCGCCTTTTTCCTGACGGACGGCATTTTGCAATTTGTCTTCCAACGCATTGCCATAAAAAATATTGTCACCCAGAATCAGACAGACGCTGTCTGAGCCAATAAACGATTCGCCAATCAGAAAAGCCTGCGCCAGCCCATCCGGACTGGGTTGTTCGGCATACTGCAGACTGATGCCCCATTTACTGCCATCACCCAACAGGTGTCGGTACAAGGGCAGGTCGGCGGGCGTAGTGATAATCAGAATTTCGCGAATACCGGCCTGCAGCAAGGTGCACAGCGGGTAATAAATCATGGGTTTGTCGTACACCGGCATCAGTTGTTTGCTGACAGAAATTGTCATCGGATGCAGTCGTGTGCCGGTGCCGCCGGCGAGAATGATGCCTTTTGTGGTTCGGGTACCGTTTGTGTCTGCCTGACGGGCGTTGGCGGGTGATGAGGGCGACGCGTTGTGCATAAAATTGCAATCCTGTGAACGGCTACTGATCCATGGCTGCCACAATCTGCGGCAAGGTGTTGTAAAACGTCGAGCGGGGATTATAGCCAAGTTGCGCAAAGCTTGCCGCACTGTCCGCAGTGTAATTGCGTGCCAAGGCACGATAGGAGCGTAATCCCGGAGCGTTATTCAGCGGCAACAGGCGTCCCGCGATTTCCAGCAGCAGGGCCGCGGCAAAAAACACTTGCCGGGGGCTTGCCCATGCCGGCTGGGTTTTCCCAACGGCTTCGCGCATGGCTCGCTCGAGCTCCTTGATGCGGTAAGTCTGGCCGTCCGTTAACACAAACACTGGTGGCGTGGCGGGGGGTGTTGCGTGTGCAATACAGAGCAACGCTGCACACAAATCCTCCACACCAATCAGTGAAAAAGCATGGTCAAACCTGGGCAGAGGTGGCAACACACCCCGGCGAATCAGCCGCAGCAAGGTCATCAGGTTGCCTTTCATGCCAGGGCCATAGACATTGACTGGCCGCGCAATGCTGACAGCAATCTCTCCCCGAGCATGCGCCGCCAGTAACAACTGTTCTGCCTGGCATTTGGAATCGCCATAGGCCGTGCGCGGCTGATCGTAAGCCGGATCTGCCAGAATGCTGCTGACATAGACAAAATGGCGCACACCGGCCCTGATGGCAGCGTTCAGCAGGTGTTGTGTCCCTGCCACATTCACAGCATAGACGTGACGGATTTGGGCATGATTGACATGGGCGTAGGCCGCCAGATGAACAACAGTATCGATACCTTCGCATACCGTGGACAAACTTGTTGGCAACAACAGATCATGTTGTGGTCGACCCAGCACGCGCACAGGAATAGCAGCCCCATGCAGCTGCCTTAACAAGGTTTTCCCTACAAAGCCGCTTGCGCCGCTGACCAACACTGGCAGGGACTTTGTGATATTCATATCCAGCGCCAGCCATGGGTATTAAAAAACCGCCATGCGGAGCGACCAAACATAAGGATATGACGCAAACCTTTGCGGGCACTGTGCCCACCCAAGTGGGTGATATTCATACTTGGCAGATAGGTCAAGGTGCCTGATTGGTGCGCCCGGATGGCCAGATCAAAGTCTTCAAAATACAAGAAGTACCCGGGATCAAAACCCTGTAATGCCTGTAGGGGCTGGTGGCGGAACAGCATAAAACAGCCACTGATCACGGGAATATCGTTGCTGGCCTGATCCTGGGGAAGATCAGTCATTTCATATCGATCAAGGCGTTTGCGAAACAGCGCCTTGACGCGGGCAGGGGCAAACCCCCGCAGTAAAAAGTCCAGCACACTTGGAAATCGTTTGCAGGCGGACACCTTATTGCCATCGCCATTCTGTATCGCCGGCGCTACCGCAACGGAGGGTGGATGCGAAGCCAGCCAGCTTAAACCTTGCACGAGGCTGTCGGGTGCCAGAAAAACATCGGGATTTAACACCAGATAATAATCATGTGCATCGGCGCTGGTAGAGGTAATCACCAGATTATGGGCGCGACCAAAACCAATATTGCCGTGCCCGCTTTTGAATGATCTTGTATGAGCAATCAATGGCGGCGGCAGTTCTTTTAACAGATCCGCCAACACATGGCGGTTTTCAGGTGACTCAGCATTGTCGATCAGATGGATGTGCAACGAACCTATCAGTCCACGCTCGCCCGCCTGATCTGCAGCTGTTTGCAATGAATTCAGCGCCCTGCTGACAACCGGCACGTCAAGGTGGTAAACCACGACCGATACAGTCAGGCAGGGAAGCGAGGCGGGGGAGGACATTTATTCGGTTATGATCCTGTCGCCAAACGGAGTACGAATCAGGCGGCTGCCCGGTGGTACCTGAGACGGATCAATGCGTCGCGGACGGAATCGGTCTCCTTCCATCACTTGAACAGGCACCCCTTCAGCCTCCGCGCGCTCACGCGCGGCACGCAGCGCTGCCGCAAACGGGTTGTCCGGAGAAACTTCCGTGACAACAGCCTCAGCTCCGGATGTAGCTGGCGTTTCAAATTGCGCAGCCTGCTGAGGGGCCGGCGCTACGGGTGACGCTGTAGCAATGCTCAGGCGTGCCTCGCTGACATTGGTGCAACTGACGCCTTTATCTGATCTTGGTACACACGGTGATGAAGCTGGATGACTGATCACTAACTCCCGGGTATTGGCAGCCGCAATTGTATAACCGGGAAAACCCGGAATGGTAACTGGCATCTTGGGATCAAGATCTACGGTAACTATCTGCCCAGAGGGGCTGCGCACGCGAGCACGCCAACGATCCCCCAGTCGGCTGGTGCCTATCATGGTGAATGGCTCAGCACTGCTGGTCGCAACCTGCACTGGCGGCGGCTGCTGTATCTGCTGCGGTTCTGGCGCAGCCTGTCGCTCGACAGGTTCAAACAGATTTAAGGACTCCGCGTTTTGTGCAACGGCAGAATGTCCCAGCAGTGACACTATTCCCGTCGCTAACATCAGCACCAGCGCCGGCTTGTTCCACTTATCGCTGTTAAGGCCTGACATGTTAATCCCCGGTGTTTTCTGTTGATGTGACTACTATGACGTTTGATGTTAGCGCCTGGTTTGTTTTGTTTCAAAGAGTTTGGTTTGTTTCAAACGTGTGTGCTGACAAAGTAAGGCGTAATGGCCTTTTGCGCAGCCTGCGCCAGCTCAAGATGGATGTCTACCGCTGGATAGGCATAAAAGCCTTCGGCATGACTGCAATCTGCTGGCATCGAGAACGTGCGGGCTTTATTCAGCGCCAGAATCATTTCAGGGTAGTTGTTCTGGCTGTTCTGGCTGACATACACCTGCATGGCCTGTTCTTTTGCAGCGCGCACTGCAGTGATGTCCACCAACCGATTAACCGGACTCTGCACACTGATTTCATAGGACCAGGCATTGGGTAGTTGCCCGCGCCATGGACGTTGATAGAGTCGTTGCAAGGCCTGCCAGACCACCTGCGCCGTGCCACGATGGTCAGGATGCAACTCCAGCACGCCGGGAAAAAACACGGTGACCGCAGACAATTCGGTGATTGCCGCCAGCACTCTCTCTATCAGATTATCCTGCGGAAGCAAGCCACGATCCGGTTGATCCCAGGTTTGCAAAGAGTTTACCCCCAGAATCTGGCAAGCCTGCTCCACTTCCTGTTGTCGTCGCAACACCAGTGCGGCCGCTTCTGGCGTGCCCGCCGCATAGGGGCCGCCGAGCGCACCGTCGGTCAGTACTATCACATGGGTTTTGATGCCGGCATTGGCCGCAAGGCGTAACGCACCACCCATGCCAAAGGTTTCATCATCGGCATGAGGCGCAAAAACCAGCCAAGGCCCCTCAGGCAATTGGCAGGATTGATAAGGAACAAGTATGTGCTCGGGTGTCATAGGCCGGATTGTAGGGTCTTTTGACGGTTTTTTTAAGCGTTTTCTGGCGACACTGCTGCCTTTTATGGTTAAATCTGCGGCCTTTCAGGCAACAAATGGCTAACCGCACAACCAGATTATGTCGCTAACCCTCCTACGTGATTGGATACAGTCCCCATTTCGCCATTTCAGGCTGTTTCATCAATTTGTGCGCCAAGAATTCAGCGGCCAGTTTGCTGGGTCGCTGGGCGGTTTTTTATGGCTGTTTGTCACACCTGTTTTTAATATCGCTATCTATTCATTTGTTTTTAGCGTGGTGTTCAGAGCACCCGTACCAGACAACTTTGGTGACGTACCGTTTGTCATATTTCTGATGATCGGATATCTCCCTTGGTTTGCATTTGCAGATGCCATGGGACGCGCCAGCAGTCTGTTACTGGACAAAGCGCCACTGATTACCAAAGTCATGTTCCCGGTACAATTGATTCCCTTGGTTGGCACAGTTATTCCGTTTATGGTGCATGGTATTGCCTTTGCTGTATTTCTTCTTTACCTGAGTACTCAGGGGTTAGTAAACGTCGCCTGGTTATGGCTGCCGTTGGCATTTGTGCTGCAATGCCTGTTTACCCTTGGCCTGGTATCCATGTTATCTGCGTTTTGTGTGTTCCTGCGAGATATCCAGCAAATGGTCGCGCTGATGTTGACAGCGTGGTTTTTCCTGACTCCGATCATCTATCCACTGTCCATGCTGCCAGAACCACTGCAACCGCTGATGATGTTGAACCCGATGCATAGTTTTGTGCAGTTTTACCGGGAAATTATTGTATTGGGCGAGTTTTCTTTGCCGCATTTTCACGTGATGGTGCTGTCAGCAGCCATCAGTTATCTGTTTGGCGGCTGGTTGTTCATGCGTATCAAACATGCCTTCGGGGACGTTTTGTAAAATGTTCAGCATCACCGTCGAAAATCTGCAAAAAGACTTCCGTATCTACGCACGTCCTCAGGATCGCTTGCTTGAGCTGTTGCTGCAAAAACCAAGACATCGCGTTTTTGAAGCGCTGCATGATGTGTCATTTAACGTGCTGGAAGGTAAAAGCCTGGGTATCGTGGGTGACAACGGTGCCGGGAAATCAACCCTGATGAAGCTGCTGGTTGGCACGCTTCAGCCCAGCGCCGGTAGCATCAGCATAAAAGGTCAAGTGGCGGCCTTGTTGGAACTGGGCGCGGGTTTCCACCCGGAGTTCAGCGGCCGTCGTAATATTTATTTAAATGCGTCACTGCTCGGTGTGCCGGATGACGACATTGTTGCATTGGAAAACGACATCATCGAATTCTCGGAGTTACGCGACTTTATAGATCAGCCGGTGAAGACCTATTCCTCCGGCATGTACGTGCGTCTGGCATTTTCAATTGCCACCATGGTACGCCCGGATGTGCTGGTGATAGATGAGGCCTTATCGGTCGGGGACATCGCGTTCCAGAAAAAGTGTGTACAACGCATGAATGATTTCCGCCAGCAACAAAAAACCATGGTGTTTTGCAGTCACTCCATGTACCACGTGCAGGAGCTGTGTGACACCGCCATCTGGTTGGAACGTGGTCGCATTCGCGAGATTGGCAAAAGTGAAGATGTGGTCGCGCACTATGAGGATTACTGCAACAGCCAGCGGGTGTACACCAAGGGGCAAGAGCAGGTTCAGGTGCATGATAACGAAGCGGCCACTGCTGCCAAAGATTGCCGCATCTTGTATACCCGGGTGTTAAATGAAGACGGTAAACCGGTTGATTCCGTCGCGCCACTACAGAATATTGTGCTGGAAATGCAGGTCGAAATGCTCAACGACAATGTGCGTTGTTATTTTGGATTTGCCATGATGAAGGATCTCGATGCCGTGATGTCGTCTTACCTGGCAACCGAGCGACCCGAGGTGGAAAACGGCCCGTTCAGGCAAGGGGAAATCATCACGGTACAGGTTCGGCTACAAGCCATGACCATGCGCATGGGTGCTTTCCATTTGCTGGGCGGCGTCGCTGATGAAAGCGGTCTGTTGTGGTACGAAACCAAACTCAGCAAAGAAGTCAAAATCACTGCCAACAAAGGTCTGGGATCGTTTGTGATGGCGTCGTCCTGGACTGTAAAACACAGTTAAGACAACTGTCTCAATTCAGTGGTGGTAGCTCACCGATATCAACTCTGGCCGGGGCATAGTCTGGCAGCTGCGCGTAGGGATGTACTTTGTAGACCCGTGGCAGGGACGAAAACGATCTTACTTCAACCACTTGTAGATAGGCCTGCCTCACCTCATTGTTATCTTCTTCGTCTGTATAAACATAAATCGAATAGAAACTTGAGGTGTTAAACCCCAGCCAGGGTGTCACTTCCGCCGTGACCTCAATTGGAATCAACGCTCCCAATTCAGTAATCGTACGAATGTCGCGTTGCTCACGATAGGCAATGATGGTTTCGGTAGCGTCCTCAGTCATGCCCGGCAACAGCATCATTGCCTCCCGTGTGGCGAGATTGAGATTCACCGCTGAGGAGTTGCCGTAGATCGTAAACGCGGCGTCCAGGTCAACATCCTTGAACAATTCGTCAAACCCCCGGATCAGACGTAGTTCCTCAACCGTATCCAGCTCCTGGTTATTGCGTGCTGTATAGGGCGGGTCAAGCTCAGCATAGTATTCGTCCTCTGCACCCGACGGCAGTGGTGCATCGTTCAGGTCTGTCCAGTCAGACCAGGCTGCTAACAATTCCTGCACTTGCCGCGGATCCGCATCCGGGCCACCCAAACGTTTTTCGATGATCAGTTGCAGTCGATCCCTCTGGATACGATTCAGGTTTATCTTGCCGGCGTGATCGTAGATACGGATACGCACATGCTCTTCAACGGGGTAATGCAGGCTCAGTGCCTGCCCATTAAAACGGTAGGCTGGGATACGCTGCAGCTCGTCGTCATCCACGTTCTCCATCACACCCAGCGGTACCGGCATGCTCTCCATCATCAATTCCATTTCAGCCTTACGCACTGCACCCATCAATTGCGCATACGCTAAGGTGCCGGTGCGATGATGCAGGGCAGTGTTGGCGGACAAACGAATGTTGGACGCCAGTACCGTCACCAGAACCGTCAACACCACGGCAGTCCACAACACCACAATCAATACCACACCGCGCTGTGATCCACGGGTCATTGCAGCATCTCCTGCGTCGGCTGGATGGTGCGGTGCTGGGTACTGAGAATAGGCGCAATCACGTCAATGCCGTTGTTCCTGTCTCCGTCATCTATCCGACTCAATTGGATGTGCACTGCCATCGGCAGCGATTGCAAGGAGGCGCCATCCCATTCCTCTCGCCAACGCCGATCAAACTGCAGATCTTCAAACAGATAAGTAAACTCAGCACGATATCCACTGATCAACAAAATTGGCTCAGCGTCCAAAAGACGCGCGCCGGGGTAATCACTGAGCGCTGGCGCCAGTTGCAGATATACGCCCTCGCCACTGACGGAGTAGAGACGCCATGCTGTCAGACCGGGGTTACGTTGCGGAGAGACACTGGATACCCAGGCCAGCTCATCATCCTGCCCGTCGAAAAAGACTTCCCGACCCAGGGTTTCAATATTGCGGTAACTATGAGGGAAAGCGCCTTGCAGCGCTCTCTCCAGCTGCAACACCGCGGTACTTTGATCTAGGGTCCGCTCCAGACCTTCAGCATTGTTGTCCCAGTCGCGCACAACACCGTAGACACCTGCTGTCAGCATACTGAGCAGCATGGCAGTCAATGACAAGGCAATCAGGATTTCAAGTAGGGTAAACCCCCGGTGAACATGAAATGTGCGTGTCATCGTGGCAGGTCGGAACGTGTCCAACGCACCGCCTCTATGATTTCGCCCGTCAAAGAGTCGCGAATTTCATACCGTTGCAGCAGGTCATTCATGGGGGCCGTTCGACGTTCGGCGTCGGGGAGTATGTCCATGCCTTCAATGGTATAACGATCATCTTGTATAGCTGATTCAAAGTCGCGGAATTCATTGTCGAGCAGCGCCTGATTGACCGCTGCGCGCGCGGCCGTGCTGCTTTGCAAACTCTGTTGCGCCCGGACCGCCAACTGCTTACTGCCCGCTGACAAGGTAAACAAGCCGCCCATCACCATGGCAGTGATGGTCAACGCAATCATCACTTCCAATAAAGTGAAACCACGCGCGCCTGTCAAATTGGCTGGCCTGTTACTCATCGCGGAAATTAACCCTGCCTGAGAATGGATCGATGGCGATAATCCGTGTGCGCTGATTCTGTTTAAACGACAATTCCCCGCCCGTACTGCCACCTTCAGGAAAAAAGCTGATAAGCAATGGCTCACGAACAAGTTGGCTGGACTGTGTACTGTTGGCATACCAGAGTTCAAGATCGTCAGAGTGCCAGCGACCTATCACGCCTGTTTGCGACGCTGTGCCGTCAGTCGTTTCAGCCATCTGAGTGTTGCCATCTGATATCACAAATTCCACCCGAGTGGTTTGCCCCTGCACAACCGCCATACGCCTAGCATTGTTCAGCAGGCCGGTGGCTTGTCTGACTTGCGCGTTAAAGCTGGGAGCATCCAATGAGCGCAGCGCTGGCACGGCCACGGTCGCCAACATGCCCAAGATGCCGAGTACCAGCAGCAGCTCCAACAAGGTGAAGCCGCGCTGTAGCCATGCATCAGCCGCCGATATCCGCGTCATTGCCCTCTCCGCCTTCACGGCCATCGGCGCCGTAAGACTTCAACGTGAAATTGCGTCCATCGCTGTCATAAACATAAGCGTTGCCCCATGGATCAAGCGGCACATCTCCACGCAGATAGGGGCCGTTCCAGGAAGCGCGACCGCCACTGCTGCGCACCAGCTGTTCGAGATCGTCAGGGTATTGCCCCATGTCGAGACGATAAGCATCCAGCGCACTGCCCAGGGAAGAAATTTGTGATAACACGGCGTCACGACGCGCGCTATCTGCCTGATTAAACAAATTTGGTGCGACCATCACCGCCAGCATGGCGAGGATAGCCATCACAATCAGCAGCTCAATAATGGTGAAACCTTTAGCTGAGTGTTGAATCGTTCTCTGGTTCATGGGTTTTTCCTCTCGATATCCTGTCACTGTCGCGGGTTATGTTCTATTGGCCATCGATCAATTCTGCAGCCATTTGAAAGCGACTCAGTATTGCCCTGAAATTGGCGTCATTTTGTGAGTTGAGATTAACAATTTCCGGGCGCAGCACAATAAACAGTTCCCGTCGCTCGTTGTTGTCGCGTTGATAACTGAACAAACGGCCAAGGCCAGGTACACGGTTCAAACCAGGCACACCGGTGTTAAACGAATTATTGGAGCTTTGAATCAGACCACCCAGCACAACGTTTTCGCCATCACGCACCACCACCGTCGTCTCAATTTCCTGATTTTCGAAAATCGGGTTATTGCCAACGCCTGATGACTCGGACACCGAGGAAAGCTCCTGGCGAATGGTCAGATTGACGACGCCATCATCATTGATACGCGGGGTAATGTTTAACTCAATACCTGTCGGGCGGTATTGAATATTAGTGGTTGACGAGCCGCCAACACCAATGGTTTCGCCCAGCTGAACGGGCACTTCAGCACCAATGCGTATCAGGCCTTCCATGTTGTTGATTACGGTTAACGAGGGTCTGGCAAGCAATCGAACGTCATTGTTGACGGCGATCGCTTCCAGTGTCGCATCAACGCGCGCGGCACCATCGATGAATGCGCGGTTAAACAACAGGCCTCCCAGGCCTGACGTTTCTCCCGTTCTTGGCGTCGGCAGAAATCCAGTGCTGACATTGTTGACACTGCCTGTTGCTGCATTCTCGAGTACACGCGACCAATCAACACCAAAGGATGTGTCATCACTCAACACAATCTGGGCAATGACTGCATTAATCATGACTTGTAACGGCGCAACATCCAGCTGACTGATCGTTGCCAACAATTGGCGATAATCCCGGGGATTGGCGCGAATCAATAAACTATTGGTTGGCTCATCCGCGACAATAGTGACTTGAATGTTGGCTGAAATCGCCACGCTGACTGCGCCAGCGGCGGGCGCCTGCATGGTTGTGGTAAAAGCGCCATCGGTGATTGCTAACAAGGGATTGGCTGGAGCCGCTGTTGACGTCGATTCAGACAACAGCCCACTGGGTTCTGCGCTGTCTTCACGCTTAAAGACTTCGGTCAATGTGGTGGCCAGATCAACTGCATTCAGGTTTTTTACACGGTATTGGAACAGTTGCTCCGCCTGTTCCTGTCGATCCGCGTCCAGAATCCGGATCCAGCGCGTGATTTCATCAAACCCGCGCGCTGCCGGAGCGGTAACCAGTAGCGCATTGATGCGATCCAGACCTTGGACCTGATAGGCCGGCGACGCACCCTCAATCAAGGTCAACAAATCCTTGAGCTCTTGTGCCACATCGGTGGCGCTGGCGTTACTGAGTGGATACAGCTGAATACCTTGATTCTGAAACGGGTCATCATCAATCAGATCCAGCAACTCGTTTATCCGGCTCAACTGCGCCGGTGTTGCAGTGACGGCCACTGTATTGCTGTTTGCGATGCGTGTTACGGTGCCATCCGGCTGCAGCAAAGGCGCCAGCAGCTCGATGGCAGAGGCTGAAGACACATGCGTCAACGGCGTAATCTGCATGACACGTGAGGCAATGCCTGTTACATCCGGCGTAGTGATTTCCAGCGGCACATTGGTAACCGCTTTACGGGCGTACCAGACGTTGCCTACCTGTTCCAGCAAAATTCCGTTTTCGCGAACCAACAATCGCAGCAAGGGCCAGATGTCCTGAAAATTCAGCGGTCGATTCTGCGCGGTCCGTAAACTGACCTTATCGGCTATTGTTGGATCAATGACCATGGAAATATCCAAGGCATCTGCCAGCTCTGCGAGAATGTCACGCAAGTCTGCCTGCTCATAGTTTAGAGCGACGACATCTTCAGAGGGGCTTTGCACCGGCGTAGGTGCGGCTTCTCTATAGGGCTGTATACCCGAGCGCCGACCGTCCCGGTTGATTTCGTCAATCAACGCGACACGCTCATTATCAGCGGGCTCATCGTTTACCGATAATAGTTCGATGCCTGAGACGCCGCTGCTGGCATTGACCGCAGGTGACTGTCGGGGCTGCAACTCGGGGATCATGCTGCTGTTTTGCGCATCAAATGCCGCGCAAGACGTCAGGCCGATTGCCAACCCCATCAGGCTCATGTTCTTGAGCGTTCCTTTCACCTTTGTTACTCCTCTTAGAGCACTGTCTGTCATTTGGTTTGCGCAATTAAAACTGCACGGCATTCATGCTGAAAACGGCTGACAGCATGGTGATGGTGATACCACCCACTGCAATCCCCAGCAGCAGAATCAAGCCGGGTTGCAAGGCTGCCACCAGTCGGCTCATCTGGTTTTTTACAGATTGGTCAAATGTTGCAGCGGTTTTTAACAGAATGCTGGCCGTGCGCCCTGACTCCTCACCGACACTGACCAACTGATGAAGCAGGGTAGGGAATGCACCGGTTTTTTCAAGTGCGGCGCCTAGTCCTGAACCGCCACGGACATCTTCTTCAACTTGGCCCAACAAACGCACGAGCTCGGCATTCACTAAAACTTCTCGGGACACACGCAAGGCACGAATCAACGGTATACCTGCTGCCATCAAGGCGCCCAGTGTGCGCGCAAAAACCGCACAATCCCGAAACAATAATAATTGGCCTAAAAAGGGTGTTTTCAGCAGACTGGCGTGTTTGGCAAGTCGACGAGCCGGGTCGGCATCCAGCCAGCGCCACCAAGCGACTGCGCCAACCACTGATAACACCATTAACCACCCCCAATTACTGACAAAGGCGCTCAGTGCCAACAAAAAAGCGGCTGAGGCTGGCACGTCAGTGCCGGCATCCTCAAACATGACCGCAAACTGGGGAATCACAAAAATCAGCAACATGGCAACCGACACCACACCGGTCACCAATAACACAATCGGGTAGACCATTGCGGACACAATCGCCTGGCGGTTGCGGGCGCTGGTTTCCAGAAAATCTGCCAGATCCGGCAACAGTTGATGCAGGATGCCGCCTTCTTCTCCGGCACGCACAATATTGACGTACATTCTGGAGAACACATCAGGGCGCGTTTCCATGGCATCCGCCAGACTTTTTCCTTCCTTCACCTCGCGACGTAAACCGGCAACCAGCGTCTGCATTGCCAGTGATTCAGTTATGCCTTCAAGCATGCGCAAGGCTTTATCCAACGGCACCCGTGCATCTACCAAGGTTCTCAGGCCGGTGGTAAAGTCCATCAAATCCGCATTCTTGACTTTGCCGTGTCGTGTGCGTGATTGTCGGGCTGCCAGTTTGGTTTGAGTCAATTTGACTGGTGTCAGTTTTCGCGCCTGTAACAACCGAATGGCGTCTCGCTCGGACTCAGCAGAAATCTCACCTTGTTGCGAGTGTCCCTGGGTATCAAAGGCCTGATAGGAAAAGTGTGTCAGACTCATATCGCGGCACCGGCACGGGTTACGCGCACAACTTCTTCCGGTGTAGTCATCCCTGCGGCCAGTTTTTCCAAGGCATCTTCACGTAAGGTTTTCATGCCCTCGCGGATCGCTTGAGCTCTGATGATATTAGCATCTGCACCGACCGCTATTTCGTGACGGATAGCATCACTCATCACCAACAGCTCATAGAGCCCGATACGACCCCGATACCCGGTTTCACCGCAGCGTTCGCAGCCGGTACCTTTGCGGGCCAAAGGAAAATCACTGGCGTTAACGTGCAACACTTGTGCTTCATCCTGCGTTAGCACGTGTGGTTTGGCGCAGTGATTACAGATACGGCGCACCAGACGCTGCGCCTGAATACATAACAGGCTGGAGCTGATCAGATAGGATTCCACACCCATATCCTGCAGACGCGTAATCGCTGCGGCAGCATCATTGGTATGCAAGGTTGAAAACACCAAGTGTCCCGTTAATGCAGACTCAATGGCGATATCTGCGGTTTCGTGGTCGCGAATCTCACCCACCATAATAACGTCAGGGTCCTGACGCACAATCGACCGCAGCCCTGCGGCAAAATTTAAACCGATGGCCGCATTTGCCTGAATTTGAGTGACACCTTCCAGCTGATATTCAACGGGATCTTCAACGGTGATGATCTTGCTGCGCTGGTTATTGATTTTTTCGAGCGTCGCGTACAAGGTGGTCGTTTTTCCGCTGCCGGTAGGTCCTGTGATGAGAATCATGCCGTGCGGCTGATTGATCAGGTTCTGGTAGGTCGAGAGTATGTTTTCTGGCATGCCCAGTTGCTGCAGGCTGACCGCGGTGTCGCTGCGGTCGAGAATACGCAACACAATTGATTCACCATGAACGCCGGGTAAGGTGGAAACACGCATATCCAGATTTCGGGAACCCAGTCGGTAGTCAATCCGGCCATCTTGTGGTAAGCGCTTTTCGCCGATATCAAGACGCGCCATCAACTTTAAGCGCGAGGCCACGGCGGTGCTGATACGCGCTGGCAAACGGTCGAGGCGCTGCATAATGCCATCCACCCGGCATCGAACATCCAGGAACTCTTCGCCAGGCTCAAAATGTATATCACTGGCATTCAGATCAAGCGCGCGCGCAAACATGTGGTTAACAAGGCGAATGATCGGCGCCTCGGATGCCAGATCTTTGAGGGCTTCGTCATCCTCAAAACCAGAAACCATCAAATCATCGGTGCCGGCATCGATGGTGGGTGAGAGCTCCGCGCGCCAATGCCTGAGCAGGCGCTTAACCTCATCCGCCTGCGATGGCCGAAAGCGTACGCCAACATCCACTACAAAACGGATGCGGCTGCGCAATTGGCTGTCGGGCACATTTTCGTACACAAACTCTTTTGAAACGGCAAAGTCCAATGCAGGTGCAATGCCGGCTGGCTCCAGCAACTGAGTGAACACCGACAAGGTAACGGGAGGCTGTGCCATGCGTCAGCCCTCCGACTGCGTGCTTGTGGTGAGACGACTAAAACCCACAACGGTTATCTCGCCGATGTACTGATTGCGGTTCCTTCGTAGATCAAGACTGCTGACGCCCAGAAAAGGCTGGGACTGCTTGAGCCCATTTAGAAAGCGCAGCAGGCTGTTTTGATCACCCAGTGCAAAGGACATCGTCTGCTCGACCATCAACCAATCTTCTGAAATATTGGATTCAGCCAGGCTGACGGAGGTAATGGTTAGGCCATTCTCTGCACCTATTTCCCGGGCCTGTCTTTGGATAGCCGCTGCCAAAAGCGCTGCAGAGCCCGCAGTGAACAAACTGGATTCAATGTCTGACAAACGCTGTTCAGCGTCTGCTCTACGTTGCGCCCAGTCATCAGCGCCATCAATCAAGCGTTGTTCTCTGTCGATATCTGCGCGCAGGTTCTCGATTTGCAGATTGCGTGAACGAAAAACATCCAGCAGCGCAGGTACACCATTGGTCAGCAGGAATACCACGGCAACAAAAGCCGCGAGGCCCAGTATGCGTTTTTCTCTTTGTAACAATGGCCGACGTACGGCGACCTCGGGCAATTTTCGCAATAGGGACATCAACGACGCTCCGGGAAATGCCATTCGCGATAGGCTGAGAAATTGACGGTGCTTAGTCTGAGTTCGATAAAGTAACGGTTGTTATTGGTGGCCCGCGCAAAATCGACTTCGGTAAACATCGGGTTCTGTTCCAGTTGCTCAAGGATATTCTGCGGATCCGGGCTTTCTCCCTCTATGCTCAACAAACCTTCATCAAGCTCAAAAGCACTCAATAGGCCTGGGTTGATCACAGGCTGCAAGGTTAATAACACTTCCGCAATATCTTGTTCAGGGAACTCAATAAACGCTCCCCAGTTATTTTCAAAATCGCGTACAACGGCCTGATCAGCACGAGCAACTGCTGAGAGTGCCTGTGTCCGTGACAAGGCCGCATCAAGGCGAAACAGCTGAAATGATTGCCACATAAACGGCAAACTCACCACCAGCACTGCCGCCAATGCTAGCTTCAGGATATCCTTGCGCAAGCGGCCTTGTGCGAGCTGGTGCCTTGCTGCCAGGGCCGCCTCCGGGAAAACCCCTTTTACCGCCAGCCTGGACAAGCTGTTTGAATGCAATGAGTGTTGCGAAGCATGCGATGTGTCACTCTGTAACGCGTTTGCACCCAGATAGTCCTGCGCAGATGCCAGCAGCAGCTTTTGCGGTGCTAACAGACTCTGGCCGCGCTCCTGCAAGAATTTTTCCCTCAGCTCGGGTATGGCCATGTCCATAGCCGTGCACTGCAAGCAAGTTAGCCCCCCTTGTTGGTTATGTTGCAAAGTAGTCGTTAGCTGTCGATCGCAATCTTCAATCGATGTCAGCAAATTTTCTGCTGCACTCATGTCTGACTCAGCGGCACCCAGTCGATCAGAAAACAAAGCAATACGCGGCATGATAGATGCCAGAAAGATTTTCTCATCGGAAAACGCCTTGAATAGACGCTCTGCCCGCTCAACAGGTAGCCATGTCGCAAGCCCGGTCTGAACCGAGGGCAGCGGCTCATTTTTTACGCTTGGAATAAACCCGACATTTAGGGCCTGTTCAAACTCAGGCAATACTGTCATGGCCTGAAGTAACAATGCTGAGCGCTGTAGATCCAGTCCGGCAGCAGGCAAGTTTGCTTCGCTGATATAAAATTCCGATGGCGGAATCAGTAGCACACAGATTTTTTCAGGTTGGTTGTTATCCGATAACAACTGTGCGGCCGCGCCTGCCAGTGTTTTTTCGTCGCATCGGATTAAATCCGAGGGGCTCTGCCCGTCAAGGTCCGATGACAGACTAAGGCGCACGGAGCGTCTGGTGTGTAAGTCAATCAATTGATCATCAAACACCATGAGCGCACTGTTCACTCGACTGGCGATCGAGACACAGACATTGGCATTTTGGGCGAGTCTGGCACGCAGCGCCTGCAGATATTCGCTCACTGTGCTCAGATTCATTAAGGGTTCCCTGTTGTTTTAGTTGCGTGCTGCTGGATTATACGCAAAAAATCCAAGGATTCCTTTGCCAGATAGACGTTAAGGCACACAATACACGGCAGTAAGACGCTGTGTCTGCGTGAAAAGTTTGTTCTGCCCTTAACGTTCTCTGTGTACGCGGTTTCGCCCGTTTTCCTTGGCTTTGTAGAGGGCCTTGTCCGCTCTTTCAAACAGCGAGTCTGTGCTGTCTTCACGCACCGCTTCAACCACACCAAAAGACACGGTAATCTGAATTTGCCGCTCCTTAAAGTGAAATGGGATGGCAGCAATAGCCAGTCGCAATTTGTTCAACACATGCTCTGCGTCGGCGGGGCGGGTATCTGGCATGATAATGACAAACTCTTCGCCACCGTAGCGGCCGATAAAGTCTTTATCTCGCAGGCGAGATGCCAGTTCGCGGGCAATAATTTTGAGAACCTTGTCGCCTGCCAGATGCCCGTAGCTGTCGTTGATGTTTTTGAAAAAATCGACATCAGCGACTGCCAAGCAAAGCGAGCGATCTTCATCCCTGCGCTCATGGCTTGCGCCTTGCTGCCATTTGTCCAGTAACTGACGAACGCGATGATTGTAAGCTTCGCGATTAGGCAATTCTGTTAGGGTGTCTTTGGTGGCACTTTCCTGCTGGCGCGCCAAATTCAATCGCAATTCCTGCGATTCATTTTCGAGCGAGGCTATTCGCTCAGTTAAGGCTCTCATCTCCGCCGACAGCACTGTGTCTTGCTGCGACCTTTGAGATTTAAAACCATCCAGTGAATTAATGATGGAACCAATCTGGCTTTGAACAGAACTTTTTAAGGTTTCCAGGTCGGTATCAGAGCGCTCAACCGCTGTTCTGATACCCTGGATTTGAGCGCGGACACTGGCGTCCATTTCTGCGTCAGCTGCTGTGCTTTCGTCCGAGTAGCGCTTGGAGCTGTCTACAAATGCCTGCACTTGTGCAAGGCTCTCGGTCACCTCACTGAGAAAACCCTGAAACTCAGCACGCTGTTCATCTGCGGCATTTCTCAGGACTTGCAGTATCTGCTCAAGAATTGCGACAAAATCGTACCAATTCAGGCCCTTGATTACACTGCGTCTGATCGATTCAACCAGGCTTACCGACTCTCCGGTAATGTGGATGGACTCAAGAATGCGTAACAACAGTGGTTCCACATGCCCGGCGATATATGAAAAGGCTGGCTCGGCCAGTCCTGAGCGATCTCTGATCAGCTCGCCTTCAATGCCCTCTGGCTCCTCTTGTTCTGCGGTGACTTCATGAGTCCTCTCTGCCTGCAGGTCCAGATCCTGCTCATGGTCTTGCTCAAGAGCATCATCTTCCGGCCTCGGACTATCCGCTGACTTTACGGCGTCACGAGAGAGTGACGCATTGACCACATTAATTGCCGATGCGGGACTTTTTGCACCTGATTCGGCAATCGCTCGACTTGTGTCAGCAGATTTAT
>DITX01000168.1 GCA_002422225.1 Gammaproteobacteria bacterium UBA6173 | reverse complement strand
TTCTGATGTGCAGTGCGGTCAACGAGATCGATCTCAGCGCACTGGAGTCACTGGAGGCCATTAATAGCCGGCTGGGTGAACTCGGCATCAAACTACACCTGTCGGAAGTCAAAGGCCCGGTGATGGATGCGCTCAAGCGCAGCCACTTCCTGCATGACATGACCGGCAAGGTCTATCTCAGCCAGCATCAGGCGGTATCTGATATTCTGCTGGCTGACTAGTTCTACCCTACAAACTGCTGCCGGCCGACAGGAAATCGCGTTTGCCCAGCGGCACACCGTTGTGTCGCAGAATGTTGTAGGCAGTGGTCACGTGGAAATACAGATTGGGCAATACCCAATGGTTCAGATACTGCAAGCCTTTGAATTCAAACTCACTGGGCCCGGCCTGAATTTTGATGTGCTTTTCCTCTGAGCCGTCGATTTGTTCGGGTGTCAGCGTTTCCAGAAAATCGATGGTTTTGGCGATGCGAGCCTGCAGTTCTTCAAAGGTGCTCTCGGTATCATCGAATTTGGGACTATCGACGCCGGCCAAGCGTGCGCCGCCGCCTTTGACCCAAAACCTTGAAAAAGAAAATGCGCTAATACTTAGCGCTCCACTGCGATAGCCACGCCCTGTCCACCCCCGATACACAGCGTGGCAATACCTTTATTAACATCACGACGAATCATCTCGTGAATCAGGGTGACCAGCACGCGGCAACCCGAGGCACCTATCGGGTGGCCGAGCGCAATGGCGCCACCGTTGACGTTCACTTTGCTCATGTCCCACTGCAGTTCTTTGGCGACGGCTAATGATTGTGCGGCAAATGCTTCGTTAGCCTCTATCAAATCTACCTCGCCCAGTGTCCAGCCGGCCTTGGCCAGCACTCGTTGAGTGGCAGACACCGGACCAATGCCCATGATGGCGGGGTCAACACCGGCATTGGCCCATGCCTTGATGCTTACCAAGGGTGTGAGGCCAAGCGCGTCGGCGCGGGCTTTGCTGCAGACGATCACCGCGGCGGCGCCGTCATTCAGACCTGAGGCATTGCCGGCAGTGACACTGCCGCCCGCTTTAAACGCAGCCGGCAGTCGTGCAAGACCTTCTATAGTGGTGCCGGCGCGAGGGCCTTGGTCTCTATCAAACAGCGTCACCGCGCCTTTTTTTGGGGAGATGTTGATGGGGATTATCTCGTTAATGAAGCGCCCGGACTCTATCGCTGCTAACGCTTTTTGCTGGGAGTTGAGCGCAAATGCATCTTGCTCTTCGCGGCTGATCTGATATTTGTCGACCAGATTTTCGGCAGTGATGCCCATGTGGTAGTGGTTGAAGGCATCCCACAGACCGTCGTTGATCATGGTGTCGATTGCTTGCCAATTGCCCATTTTCTGCCCGGAACGGGAGTTGGGCAGCACATGTGCAGACAGACTCATATTCTCCATGCCACCGGCCACCATCACTTCTGCGTCGCCAGCCACAATCGCTTGCGCAGCCAGATGCACCGCTTTCAGACCGGAGCCACAGACTTTATTGATGGTCATGGCGGGTGTTGAAACGCCCAGTCCGGCCTTGATGCTGGCCTGGCGAGCAGTGTTCTGACCGCAACCGGCAGTCAGTACGTGGCCCATGATGACTTCATCAACTTGCGCGGGATCTATGCCAGCGTTTGCAATCAATGCCTTGATAATCTGACTGCCCAGTTCTGTAGCGGGTACACCGGACAGTTCACCCTGAAACGTACCGATGGCACTGCGACCTGCGGCAACAATGACTATCTCTTGCATCGTGACCTCTTTAACGATTGACCCGATTGTTGATTAACTGTTCTACCACCGACGGGTCTGCCAAGGTGGTTGTGTCCCCCAGATGTTCAATTTCATTGGCAGCTATTTTGCGCAGAATACGGCGCATGATTTTGCCCGAGCGGGTTTTGGGTAAGCCGGGTGCAAACTGAATGATTTCAGGTTTGGCGAATGCTCCGATTTCATCGGCTACAAACTTGATCAATTCCTTGCGCAGTTCTTCAGATTCAGCAATGCCGCTCATCAGCGTGACGTAGGCATACACCGCATTGCCTTTGATGTCATGTGGATAACCGACAACGGCAGCTTCTGCCACCTTGGGGTGCAAAACCAGCGCGCTTTCCAGCTCTGCGGTACCCAATCGGTGGCCGGACACGTTGATGACGTCGTCCACGCGGCCAATGATCCAGTAATAACCATCCTCATCCCGTCGTGCGCTGTCACCGGTGAAGTAATAACCNNCCGGTAATCACCAGATTGCCTTTGCCGGCACCTTCAATGAGTTTGCCATGAGAGTCCAGCAGGGCAGGTTTGACCCCAAAAAATGGTAAAGAGGCCGAGCCGGGTTTTAAGTCAGTTACACCGGCCAGCGGGCTGATCATGGTTGAGCCAGTTTCGGTTTGCCACCAGGTATCAACAATCGGTCTGCGGTTTTCACCCACCACGCGGTAATACCATTCCCAGGCTTCCGGGTTGATGGGTTCACCTACCGAACCCAGCAGACGCACAGAGGCGCGAGAGCTGGTATTGACCAGATCATCACCCAGACTCATCAAGGCGCGCAGTGCTGTCGGGGCGGTATAAAAAATATTGACCTTGTGTTTGTCAATCACCTGCCAGAAGCGCGAGGCATCAGGATAAGTCGGTACACCTTCAAAAATAAGTGAGGTGGCGCCATTGCACAGCGGGCCATACACAATGTAACTGTGACCAGTGACCCAACCAACGTCGGCGGTGCACCAATATATTTCGCCTTCGCGGTAGTCAAACACATAGCGGTGAGTCATGGCTGCCTGTAACAGATAACCTGCGCTGGTGTGCAATACCCCTTTAGGTTTGCCGGTAGAGCCTGAGGTGTACAGAATAAACAAGGGATCTTCAGCATCCATGATCTCGGGTTCACACACCGCACTGACATTGGCGGTTTGTTCGTGGTACCAGACATCGCGGCCGCTAAGCCAGTCAATGTGATTGCCAGTATGTTTGACTACGATCACGCTGTGCACGTTAGGGCATTGTGCCAGTGCTTTGTCCACATTGGTTTTTAGGGGGATCAGTTTGCCGCCCCGTACACCCTGATCTGCGGTGATGACGGTCTGGCAGTCGGAATCTTGGATGCGATCACGGATAGCGTCGGGCGAGAATCCGCCAAACACCACAGAGTGAATTGCGCCAATGCGGGCACAGGCCAGCATGGCATAGGCCGCTTCCGGTATCATGGGCATATANNTGTGCTTGCTGTCAGCGGGGTCATCACCTTCCCAGATAAATGCGGTTTGTTGGGCGCGGTGTGGCAAGTGACGGTCGATGCAGTTCCAGCTGACATTGAGTTTGGCGTCTTTAAACCAGGTCACTGAGCCTTTGCTGAAATCGCCTTCAAATACTGTGCTGTAAGGTGAAAAGAAGTCCAGATATTGACTGGCCTGTTCACCCCAGAAGGATTCTGGATCGGTGACAGAGTGTTCATACATGCGCTTATAACCAGTCTGATCAATCAGCGTGTGTTTGCTTGTAAAACCACTGGCTGGATAAATTTTTTCGTGCGACATGTTGTGCTCCTTTTTTTGTTAATGCCCGATATGCGCATGCCCCATTAGCGGATGCACAATACTTCAGGATTTACAGTTTGACCTCAATGTTATCAATCAGGCGGGTGTTGCCAACGTAGGCGGCGGCCAGAATCACCAGGTTCTTGTCCTCAGTACTTGCCGGTGCCAGGGTGTCTGCGTTGCAGACAGTAAAATAGTCGGGGCGTATGGCTCTGGATTCAAGCATAGCCTTGGCATTTTTCTCCAGCGCTGTGAAATCCTGCTGACCTTTTTGCAGAAGTCCGGCAGTCTCGCGCAAGGTCTGAATAATGCTCAGCGCTGTTTGTTGTTCATCAACGCTGAGGAAGCCGTTGCGTGAACTCAAGGCCAAGCCATTAGCGTCGCGTTCGGTGGCGACACCCGTCAACTGTATGCCAAAACACAAGTCTGCGTTCATTTTGCTGATGACTTTAAATTGCTGGTAATCCTTCAGTCCAAATACCGCATGATCGGGTTGCACCAGATTAAACAGTTTACTGACAACCGTGGCGACACCATCAAAGTGTCCGGGTCTGCTGGCGCCACAGTGACGCTCAGAGATGGCGGGTACCGACACAACTGTGTGCTCGTCCAGCCCCAGTGGATACATCTCTTTGACAGAGGGCGTAAACAACACACTGCAGCCCGCTGCGGTGAGTTTGTCGATATCGGCATCCGGGGTGCGTGGATACTTGTCGAGATCTTCATGGCGACCAAACTGCATCGGGTTTACAAAGATGGTGCTGACAACAATATCGGCAAGTTCAACGGCCCGTTCGACCAAGCGCACATGGCCACGGTGCAGATTGCCCATGGTCGGCACCAGCGCGATAGATTTGCCGGCACGTCGGTATTCTCTTAAAAGTTGGCGCAGTTCGCTGGCCTGATGGCAAATTTTCATGAGTGTTTCCGTTGTTTGATTACCCGGGTTTTAATCAAAACAATGTTCTGGTGCGGGGAACTGACCAGACTTGACGGCATCGGCATAGGCCTTGATGGCGCCGGCAATGCCATTGTCAGACTCAGGCAAAAAGTTTTTAACAAATTTGGGTTTGATGGGAGAAATGCCCAGCAGATCATGTAATACCAGCACCTGACCCGTTGTGTGCGGGCCGGCACCGATACCAATCACCGGAATGTCCAGTGCATCGGTAATACGTTTGGCCAGCGCAGTCGGCACACACTCCAGCAGTAAAATGCTGGCGCCGGCCTTTTGCAGTAACAGGGCTTCGTTCACCATGCTTTCAGCTTGTAATGGATCGCGCCCCTGCACCAGATAACCACCGATGCGGTTGATAGACTGCGGGGTCAGACCCATGTGAACACACACCGGTATGCCACGCTCTGCCAGCAGACGGGTTGAACTTTCCAGCCAGGCGCCGCCTTCAAGCTTGACCATCTCGGCGCCTGCACGCATCAGCGCCGCGGCATTTTCCAGCGTTTCGGTGTCCGACGAATAACTCATAAAGGGCATGTCAGCCATCAAAAAAGAACGCTTGTTGCTGCGTTTGACACACTGTACGTGATAAACCATGTCCGCCATGGTCACCGGCAAGGTGCTGTCATGGCCTTGCAGCACCATGCCCAGGGAGTCGCCCACCAGGATAACCTCGATGCCGGCTTCATTCAGCAATCCGGAGAAGCACGCATCGTAAGCGGTCAGGCAGGAAAACTTCTGCCCGTTGGTGCGTATTTTGTTAAGTGTGTTCAAAGTGACGTGTTGTTGTGCTGATTGTAGGCTCATGACGATTTCCTCCGGGCCGCAAACGCTAAGTCAGCCGGCCTTGCTTGTCCGCGACGTGTTACCGTGACGGCAGGGGCAGAGCTTAGCCCTTGCCAGAGATCACAGCAAGGCCGGACTGGGATTGAAGTAATGTACACCTTGAGGTGCCTGCAGAATGCGGTCGACCAGTTGCTGATAGTGTTCATCGCGTCCAACAAGATCGATATCGGTGCTGTTCACAATCAACAACGGCGACTGGTCGTAATAGTGAAAAAACGAGGTATAGGCGGTGTTTAACCTGTCCAGGTAGTCAGTCTCGATTGCCTGTTCTGCGGGAATGCCACGTTTTTGTATACGGGTGAGCAACACGTGTGTTGGCGCTTGCAGATAAATCACCAGATCAGGCACCGGTGCATGCAAGGTCAGATGGCGATAGACATTTTCGTACAGGACAAATTCATCAGGGTCGAGATTCTGTTGGGCAAACAGACGATCTTTGTCGATCAGGAAATCTGCTACCCGCACGGGTTCAAACAGATCGTCCTGCTTCAGATCCTGCAGCTGCTGCGCGCGTTGGAACAAAAAGAACAGTTGCGTTGACAGGGCGTACTGTCTGGGGTTGCGATAAAACCGCTCCAGGAAAGGATTTTCCTCAGGTTTTTCAAGCACAATATCGTAGTTAAACGTTTGTGCCAGTCGCTTGGCCAAGCTGGTTTTGCCTACGCCAATCGGGCCTTCGACAGCGATGTAGCGAGGCAATGGCTTATTCATTCACCTGCTCCACTTTTGTTGCAGAGGATGTCTTGGGTTTGCGCCGCCGCTTGCGTGGCGCTTTAACATTACTCAGGGCTTCAATCATGAGCTCTTGGTCAGAGCGGTCGGCCACTTGGAAACGTGTCCACCAGTCGCCCGCATCACCTAGCTGTTCACCAGACTCTTCTCGTAACAGCAGAAAATCATACGCAGCCCTGAACCGGGGATGAGTAATGACGCTTTCGACCTGTTTTCGGCTTTGGGGCTGCATACGCCACTGCAATTCCCAGATTTCTCGCATGACCGCGGTAAAGCGTTTGGGAATGGCAGTAAAGCGCAGCTGCTCAAGTATGGTATCCGTGGCTGCATCTTGCATCACAGACAGCGGCGCAAGGCGATCAGGGAACTGCTCGCGCAAGGTTGCCTGCATAGCGGGCCATAACAATGCCGCATACAAAAACGCTGGTGTAACGGATTTGCCGTCTGCCAGTCGTTTGTCGGTGTTTTGTAATGCAAGCTGCACAAGTCGGCTGTCCGTGGAGCTTTTATCACCAAGGCAACGCAGCGTAGGTTTAAACAAGTAGTCTGCCACTTTGTAGCGTCGCAACAGCTCAAACGTTGCTTCGGCCTGGCCGCCCGTAAACAATTTGACGGTTTCGTCAAACAGGCGGGCAGGGGAGATGGACTCCAGCAGCGTTGCCAGGCGGGCAATGGGTGCTTCGGTATCTTTGTGAATCCTGAAGTCGAGTTTGGCGGCAAGGCGGATAGCGCGCAAAATGCGCACGGGGTCCTCTTTGTAACGGGTTTCCGGGTCACCGATCATGCGGATCAATCTGTTCTCGATGTCGCTAAGGCCATCCACAAAGTCCAGCAGCCAGAAGCCGTTGGCGGTGTAATACAGCGCGTTGACCGTAAAGTCGCGGCGCACGGCATCATCATTGATGCTGCCATAGACATTGTCACGCAAGATCATGCCAGTAGTTGAATGTGCGGAGTCCAAGTCACGGATGTGGCGGCGTGATTCACCTTCTTCAACTTCGGTCTCAATTTCGTGATGAGCGCGGAAAGTGGTGACTTCGATGATTTCCTGACCAAAACGGACATGCGCTATTTTGAAGCGCCGGCCTATGATTCGGGAGTTGCGAAATACTTCCCGGACATCCTCGGGGGTGGCATCAGTGGAGATATCAAAATCTTTTGGATGGCCGCCCAGCAAAAGGTCACGTACACCACCACCCACCAGGAATGCCTGGAATCCAGCTTCGTTCAAACGGTAAAGCACTTTGAGTGCGTTTGGTGAAATATCCCGTCTTGAGATGGCGTGATCTTCCCGAGCAACAACACGCACCTTACGCAAGTCCAGCTTACGAAGCGCAGCGGGCAATTCATGCCGGGATTGTGCTGAGCTGTGCTCGCCAGACCTGCCACGTGCGGGTTCTCTGGTCTTTTCAGCGATTGTCTTGTCAACACGGGGCTTTTCAGCAACGGCCTTGCCAGCAACTGCCTTGCCAGCAACTGCCGTTTCAGAACTGCGTCGTGACCGACGATTTGCCTCAGCGGTCGGCTGTGGTTGGCGTTGCTCTGCCTTTTTTGTTTCAGGTTTTTGTGTCACACCGGTGCCGGTTTGGCCGGATCTGCCAAAAAGGATGTTAACCAGCTTTTTAATCATCGGGTGTCAAGCTCAAGGTCACTACCGTTGATGGGTACAAGCTTTGTTGGATACTCCGGCAATAGCTTGTTGTCTACGCAGACACTGTCGGCGACAAAGGCGGCAATAATACACTGAAGTGTGAGAAGTGTGCAGGGGGAATGCTCTGGGGGGTGACTTGACCCCCCCGCAAGGAAGGTATGTATTATTGTTATTATTGTTTCTTTTTGTTCTTCTTGGTAGGCACTCAAGTCAAGTGCGCCAGTTTCTAAGTCAGTACCAACAGCCCTCATGCAAATTGCACGTTCTACTGTTTGCCCGATCTGATTATTTTTATTGTTTTTGTGCACCAATTTGTGATGCGATTTTTGTTGTTATGCGTCGTTATTTTTATTATTTCTTTTTATTGTTGTATCGCATACAAAGCATTAACTGTGCCAGCTTGATTAAATTTATTAAAAACAAAGAGTTGGTGTTTTTTGTGTTTGCCTGAAAACAGTGTTTGAGAAGCAAGTGTTACCAAACGTCTCTGATTGAATGGGTAGATGAGTATCAGTAACAGTTTCAGGCGTGTTTCTTTTTGCGGGGCAGGCCAAAGCGCTGGCGGCGCTCCCACAGGCATTTGCGGCTAATGCCCAGCTTTTTAGCGAGCTGTGTCTCGTTCATCTGATCCTGGTGTTCCAGCACAAATTTCTGGAAATAATCTTCAAGGGACAGCTCTTCGGCGGCGTCTGACTCGTCAGCACCATGATGGTCCATCATGGAACGCTCAGTGAGAGGCCTGATCGTGCGTTTGTTACCGGTCAGATCAATGGCCAGCAGTTCAGCGCCAATCTCTTCGGACTCTGCCAGCACAACGGCACGTTCGATAGCATTCTCGAGCTCACGCACGTTGCCTGGCCAAGGATAGGTCGCAATAGCCTGCGTGGCATCGTTAGTAAAAAACAGCAAAGGTGATTTCAGGCGTTTGCAAGTGCGCTCTAGAATGGCGTCGGCCAGCTCCAGAATATCGTTGCCGCGTTCTTTTAGGGGCGGTAACAGCAGCGCCATCACATTAATACGGTAATAGAGGTCTTCTCTGAAGTCGCCGTCAATCACCAGCTGTTTCAGGTCACGGTGGGTTGCGACCACCAATCTGACATCCACTTTTCGTGATTGCACAGACCCAACTTTACGAATCTCACTTTCCTGCAGCACACGCAGCAGTCTGGCTTGCGCATCCAGAGGGAGTTCGCCGATTTCGTCCAGAAACAGGGTGCTGCCGTTAGCGGCTTCCACCAGGCCGGTACGATTGGCGGTAGCGCCAGTGAAGGCACCTTTCTCGTGACCAAACAGTTCGGATTCAATCAGGTTTTCCGGAATGGCAGCGCAGTTGACCGATATCATCTCCGAGTCTTTGCGATCACTCAATTGGTGTATGGCGCGGGCAACCAGTTCTTTGCCGGTGCCGGATTCCCCATTGATCAGCACGGTTGAGCTGGTTTGCGCCACTTTGCGTATGCGTCGAAACAGCTCCATCATCTGTGGACAGCTGCCAATCATGCCGGGCACTGGTGGCTCTGGCGGGGGTTCAACGGATTTGGGTGCTACGTTTTTGCCAGCGTTATCTTTGATGATGCGCTCAACGATCTGCAGCATCTCTTCGTGTTCAAAAGGTTTAGGTATGTAGTCCACTGCGCCGAGCTTCATTGAATCGATGGCTGAGCGCAAACTGGAGTAACTGGTCATGATCAGTACTGGTGTGCGCGTAGCTTTGATCAGATCGGTGCCCGGTGCACCAGGTAATCTGAGGTCGCTGATGACTATATTGAAGCTGTTCTCTGCCAGTAAGGTGACACCTTCTTTTACCGAACCGGCTTCACTGACGATATATCCATGACGCTCAAGCAAGCGACGCAAGGCGGTACGGATGACCGGTTCATCCTCTACAACCAGAACTTTGTAATGTGCAGTCATTCAATTACTCGATTAGCTGTTTGTTTGAGAACAGTCTGAGCGGGCTGGCTCAGCTTTTGTTTAATGATTCATCATAACAGGGAAAACTCAGTACTACGCGTGCGCCTGGATTATTCCGCTTTGCTGTGGTATTCATTATATCAATATGTCCGCCAAGGTTTTCAACCAGGCTGTATACCAGTGCCAATCCCAGTCCGGTACCTTCACCAGGCTCCTTGGTGGTAAAAAACGGTTCAAATACCCTGTCACGAATGGCTTCTGGAATTCCGCTGCCTTCATCAGACACACTGATTTGAATAGAAGCGGCAATTCTTTCGCAATCAATGCTAATGGTGCTTTCTGCCGGGCTGGCGTCAAGGGCATTATTGATCAGATTAACCAAAACCTGCAGTAATTGTTGTGAGTCTCCGAGTATGCGGGCATTTGTCTCGCAGTGCACAGCAAAGTGCATGTGTTTGCCTTTTTTGTTGAGTGAGATCAGCGCGATCGCCTCTTCAATACAGGTGGCAACCTGCACAATTCCATGACGCTGGTCAGCTTTATTATGGCTGCCGCTGTGCGCAAAATTTACCAGCGACTGCACAATCCGTGATGTGCGGTCTGTCTGCTCAATAATCTGACGGGCCATACTACGTAACTCATCATTGCTAGTTTCATCGCGTATGTTTTGGGCAAGGCAAGCGATGCCGGTAATGGGGTTGCCGATTTCGTGAGCGACACCGGCCGCCAGCCGACCAATGGATGCCAAGCGTTCGCTGTGAGCGAGTTCTTCTTCGAGTAATTCGGTTTCGGTTAGGTCCTCCAACAAGATAATGATGCCGTCCTGCTCAATGCGGCGAGTAGTGGATTTTTCAATGACAGCCTTGTGCAGGCTGATGTAGCGCTTGCCGCCGTTCACGTTAATAGTCAGCTTGTGCTGATGGGCAGTTTCACCATGTAAAAACTTATTCAGCAGTTTATACCAGGCACTGCCGATTTCGCTCAGGTGCATGCCAACTGCCTCTTCAGTGGTGATGCCGGTCAGTTTTTCCATGGCATGGTTCCACATGATGATCTGTTCGTCTGGTCCAAGTGAGCAGACCCCCAAGGGCAGATCCATCAAAATCTGACGGTGATAACGACGCAGGTTGTCCAGATCGGCAGCCATCCCCGACAAATTGCTGCGATATGCTTCAATGCGACTCTCAATCGCCGTCACGTCAGTCGATACACTTTCGCGGGTTGACGTGAATGGCAGAAAGCGGTCAATCAAATCGTGTGCAATGGCCGGACCCAATAAGCCAGAGAGGTTGGCTTCCAAGCGGCTACGCAGTTGGCGCAAGGCCTGCGGCCGACTGTCCTGCGTGTCCATGTTCAAATCGCGCAAGGCTTGCATGACCTCACGGGTGGCGGTACGCTCGCCCAGTGGTTTGGTGAGTTGGGCAATAAACTCCTGTGGCGAGCTTGCTGTCAGGCCCGCACGCAGTTGGCGTCTTAGGTTATCGACCGAGCAGATGTCAGCAGAGATTTTTTCTTCGGTTGAGCTACGTGTCAGCAAGGACACCAGCATAAACAACGCAATATTGCACACCAGAGACAGCGCGACAATTTCACGCGTATTCATGTTGCCCAAGGTGAAAAAGTTGGTGCCTGAGGCAACCGGCAACACCAAAAAGATAAACCAAATGGCGGTGCCAGCTGCCAATCCGGCCATAAAACCTTTTTTATTACCTTTGGGCCAATACAACAAGGCAACAATAGCCGGTAAAAACTGCAGACTACCAATCAGACCTGTGTTACTGACTGCGCGTATGCTTTGCTGGTTGTCCGGGATGTAATAAAACAGGAATCCACCCCAGATCAATGCAGCAATCAGGGCCCGGCGCTTCCACAACAACCAGCGATAAATATCCTGACGTGCACTTGGCTGCCAGACGGGCAAAATCAAATGGTTCAAACACATGGTGGACAGCGCCAGTGTGATCACGATGACCAATCCACTGGCTGCCGACATGCCGCCAATAAATCCAATCAAAGTGAATAGTTCAGAGTCGTAATGTGAGCCCAATGTCACCGGATAGTATTCCATCGGTGTTAGCGCGCCAGAGCGCAATCCTGCCCACAAAATCGGCAACACCGGCAAACTCAGCAACAGGAAATACAAGGGCAAACCCCAGCTGGCAACACTTAAAGCCCGGGGGTGATTGTTTTCATGAAAGGTCATATAAAACATTTGGGGTGTCGCAACGGCAGCACTAAAAAATACTAGGGCCATGATCTGGAATGTGCCTGGCGCTGCGGGTTCTTTGATGCGTCGCAGTAATTCGGGTTGTTCCCTGACCCATTGCTCCATAAGATCGAAACTGCCAAAGCCCTTGTATACTGCAAAAAAACCAATCGCCAGCACCGCAAGCAATTTGACCAGTGATTCGAAGGCGATGGTCATGACCAGCCCTTCGTGACGCTCCCGCCCCGAGCCTTTGCCTGTACCAAAAAAAATTGCAAACAAGGTAATCAACAAACAAAAGGTGATGGCCAGGGTTGTCTGGGAGGCATCTGGTGACAGTAAGCTGACGGTGGTGGCTACTGCATCAATTTGCAGAGATAACAAGGGCATAACCACCAAAAGCATGACCAGTGTAGTTAATGTCCCGGCCCAGGGGCTGCGATATCGAAATGACAACAGATCAGCTAGCGAGCTGAGTTGATAGGTTTTCGTCAAATTCAGGATAGGTCGAAGCAATAAGGGCGACAACAAAAATGCCAGCGAGATGCCGATAAAGGGGGCCAGATACCCGAAACCATCGCGAAACGCATTGCCAGTAGATGCGTAATAGGACCAGACGCTAGCAAACACGCCCAGGGACAGTACATACACGATTGGATGCCGCACTATCCGTTCGGGTATCCAGCCACGTTCGGTGATGTAAGCGATGCCAAACAGAATAACCAGGTAGCCAACACCCAGTGCAAACAGGGTGCTCAGTTCAAAGTTCATCGGAATTTTGTTCCCGGAAGGACCAGGCAGCAAGGCCTATGACTAGGAAGCAGATCAGCAACGGGCGATACCATGCCCCATGAGGTTGCATCGCCCATTCCACACTGAGCAGGAACAGCAGATAGCTGAACACCAGAAAAATCAGAGTGGGTGGTGGGATGTACATAGGTTCATTGCCTAGCCAAGTTGTTGTCCGACCGGGATATTAGCCAACTTGGGTACGCGCTGTATATCCCAGCGTTCAATCGCGCGCTGCAACAAGCTGGGCGTTGACTCCTGGCGGCTGATGCCTGAGATGTCCTGGCCTAAAAAGCCTAGTGCTTCGCGCAGGTAAAAAGCAGTATTTTGGGGTTCCAGTGCTTTGGCAAAGTGCTGTTTGCTGAGCTTTTGTCCGTTGATGTTACACGCCACCGGGATATGCGCATAACGTGGAGTGGGTAGTTGTAACAATTGCTGCAGCGCAATCTGTCTGGGGGTAGAATCGATCAGATCAAAGCCCCGCACGATGTCTGTGACCCCTTGCCAGGCATCATCAATGACCACGGCCAACTGATACGCAATCAGGCCATCACGTCTGCGCAGAACCACGTCACCACACTGTGAGGGCAGGTGTTGCTGATAAATCCCCTGAATACGATCATCAAAACACAGGCTGATGTCTGGTAGCTGCAATCGAATGGCAAAGTCTGCCGGTGGCGGATTTGTCCGGTGTCGGCACTGGTTATCATAAATACCGTTATTGGCGCGCGTACGTTGTCGAGAGCAGTCACACTCATAGGTCAAGCCTTTTTGTGCCAGCAAAGACAGCGTTTTTTGGTACTCAGCCAGTCGTGAGCTTTGGTAAACCACCGGGCCATCCCAGAACAGACCAAAGGACTCAAGGGTATCCAGTATCTGTTCAGCAGCGCCGACTGGCTCGCGGCTTGGGTCAAGGTCTTCCATGCGCAGCAGCCAGCTGCCTTGATTAGCGCGCGCATCCAGAAATGATGCTAAAGCCGCTAGCAGAGAGCCAAAATGTAATGCGCCAGTGGGGGAGGGCGCAAAACGACCGATGTAAGCAGATGTTGAAGACAGCGGAACCATCATGCCCGGCGCTGCAGTTGCTGCAGTGCCGGGGTCCAGAGGTCGTAAGGTGCTATCAGCAGGCGGCTTACGCGCCCCACTGCCTTTCGCGGATTTCATCCAGTGTTTTGCAGTCAATGCACTTGTCTGCCGTAGGGCGTGCTTCGAGACGGCGAATGCCGATTTCTATGCCACATGACTCACAGTAGCCGTAATCGTTCTGAACGATTTTTTCGATTGTAGAGTCAATTTTTTTGATCAGCTTGCGCTCGCGATCGCGGGTGCGTAGTTCAAGGCTGAATTCTTCTTCCTGAGTAGCTCTGTCTGCTGGATCAGGATAGTTGGCAGCATCGTCCTGCAAATGATGCACAGTACGGTCAACCTCTTCCATGAGCTGACTACGCCAATCGCGCAAAATAGTCTTGAAGTGGTCTCTCTGTTCGTCGCTCATATACTCTTCGCCCTTTTTGAGTATGTAGGGCGTAAAAGTCTTTAATACGGTCGATGTATCTGCAGCAGATTGATTTTTGGACATGGTTAACAAGGCCTCATACCCTATTAGACGCTTAACAGTAGCGCGATCCTGCGCACTTGCCAACTGACCGTTACAAGGTCACGGATTTTGGCAAGCGCGGTAAGCTACCAGATTATTACCGCCCAGACCAGAAAAAATGTTATGGTCGGCCATCTCACTTCAAAGCCATGCGTTTATACAGCGCTGGTAGCAAATCCACCTACCTTACCGCATGACTATGACAGATTTCAGACTGACTCCGGCTGACCGAACCCTGCTTGTTAATCCCTTTCGTGTGATGAATGTGCTTGAACGCGCACGACAGTTGCAGGCGAGCGGCCGCGATATCATTCATTTAGAGGTCGGGGAGCCTGATTTTTCAACGGCCCAGCCAATCGTTGACGCCGGTATGGACGCGCTAAAAGCCGGCAATACCGCGTATACACCTGCAGCAGGTTTACCCGAATTACGTGAGCGCATCGCCGGGTTTTACCAACAACATCACGGTGTAAACCTTGATCCCAGCAGAATTCTGGTGACTCCCGGTGCTAGCGGAGCTCTGGTACTGCTGTCTAACGTGTTACTCAATCCGGGTGATACCGTATTGATGCCCGATCCCGCCTACCCTTGCAATCGAAACTATGTTCATTTGGCAGGAGCCCGGGCGCGGCTGATACCACCGGATATGCCTGGCGCGGCGGCGCCGTCAGTTGAGCAGCTGGACGCCGCGTTTGATGAATCCGTTAAAGGTTTATGGCTGGCATCACCTGCTAATCCCACTGGGGCAGTGATTTCGCACACTCACATGCAAGCACTGGCGCAGTGGGCTGACAGCCGTCAGGTGCATCTCATGGTTGATGAGATTTATCAAGGACTCGATTTTAGTGTGCCCGCTGCGCTCAGCCGGCCGATGGGCGACTTGCCCAGCGCGCTGAGCCTGGGTGGAAATGCCATTGTGATCAACAGTTTTTCAAAGTACTTCGGGATGACGGGTTGGCGTCTGGGCTGGATCGTGGTGCCTGAGTATCTGGTTAAAACCGCCAATATACTGGCTCAGAATCTGTTTATCTCAGCGCCAACTGTGTCGCAACTGGCCGCGTTACGCGCTTTTGATCCCGATGTGATCGACATACTTGAGCAACGTCGAAATGCGTTTCGACAACGGCGCGATTACCTGGCAAGGTCGCTGACTTCACTGGGTTTTGAGTTGCCGTGGCAACCGCAAGGTGCGTTTTACTGCTACGCTGATATCAGCCGGTTCAGCGATGATTGTGAAGATTTTTGCCATCAACTGCTTGAAAACCATGGTATTGCCGTCACGCCTGGTAGTGATTTTGGTGAGCATCAGGCCCGACGATATGTCAGATTTGCCTATACAAGTGCTTTACCACGCCTGCAGCAGGCCATGGAGCGACTGGCTCAGGCATTAGCGTAGCAGACTGTCAGATACGGCCAAGCCTTGTTATGTCGGCGTCTTCCACCATCAGAAAGCCGTTACCCATCACAAACGGAATGGCACGCAAGGACTTGCCGCGGCAGGGACCCTGTATACACTGACCGCTTTCGATCACAAATAATGCGCCATGCGTGGCGCATTGGATAAAGGTGCCATCAGAATCGAGAAACTGATCCTCCAGCCACTCCAATGGGGTGCCAAGGTGCGGACAGTAGTTGTAATAAAGGTGGAGCTGGCTGTCCTTTTTCACAACAAACAACTGCTTGCCAAGTAATTCAAACCCTTTGGCACGACCTTCCTCGATATCGTCGAGGTGACAGAGTGTCTTCATGTCAAACTAATCCTGTAGATGGCAAGAGCCCTGTTTACGCCAACGCATAGGCAAAATCAGCAAGCAGATCGTCGATATCCTCGATGCCCACGGACAAACGGATCAGATTGTCACCAATACCCATGGATGCCCGACGTTCTGCGCCCATTTCGTAGAAAATGGTATGTGCAACCGGAATTGCCAGGGTGCGCGTGTCTCCGAGATTGCTGGAGGTGACAACACAACTCAATTTGTTCAGAAAATCAAAACAATCCACGCCATCTGCCAGTTCAATACTCATAATCGCAGCTGGCTTTTTGAACAGGCGCTTGGCACGTTCATGCTGAGGATGACTACTCAAGCCAGGAAAAAACACGCGCTTGATATTGTGGTGTGCCTCACAAAACTCTGCCAGCTTTTGGGCATTGTCGCTGGCCCTATCCATGCGCATTGGTAAGGTTTCTGAGCCTACTGCCAGATGATGTGCGGCCTCGGGCCCGAGCGTTGCGCCAAAGTCGCGCAAGCCCTTTTTCCGCACTTGTGTGGATCCCCATAGCGCCGGGTCACCCTGCTTGTAGAGTTCAAGAATATGCGGAAACTGTGTCCAGTCATAGAGTCCGGTGTCGGTCAACATGCCACCGAGTGCATTGCCATGACCACCAATGTACTTGGTTAGTGAGTTCACCACAAAAGTAGCATTGACTGTTTTGGGTCTGAACAACCAAGGTGAAGTCATGGTGTTATCTACCACATAAATCAGACCTCGCTGCTGGCAAAGTTCACCGATGGCGTCCAGATCAGCGACCTGTGTGACCGGATTTGCAATTGTTTCGGTAAATACCAGTCGGGTATTGTCCTGAAGTGCTGCACGCACATTTTCCACTGATGTGGTGTCAACAAAACTGACCTCTATGCCAAAGTTCCTGAAAGTGTTAAACAGGCTATTGGTATTTCCGAACAAGAAAGCGCTGGATATCACATGATCGCCGGCCCGCAACAGGGCAAACATGGTGGATCCAATGGCCGCCATGCCCGTCGCAAACGCGGTGCTGGTCAGACCTTGCTCCATACGGGTGATGCGGTTTTGTAATGCATTTACCGTCGGGTTCTGCTGGCGCCCGTAATTGTATCCGGGCATTTTGCCTTGAAAGACTTTAGTCAGATCGCGCGCATCCTCGTAGCTGTAAGCTACCGAGGTATGGATAGCCTTGTGAAGTACACCGTGCTCGGGTTTGTCACGTCTGTCACTATGCAGATTGCCAGTGGTAAATCCGTTTTTGTCTGATTTGCTCATGCCTATTCCGTTGTCAAACTATCTGTTTTGGGTTCGGTGTTGTACAGCTGCAATGCCATGACCGCGTCGTTGATCTCCTGCAGGCGTTGCAAAAATGCCGGGCTGTCGCGTGCACCAAATTTTTCGATAAAAGCAGCTTCATCAAGACCATCGGTATCGGTCCGAGGAACCGGCATATAGCCAGTTTCCAGCTCAGTTTTCATCAATAACTGCTGGATATGTCGTGCATTTTCCAGGCTCGAGGTTGCAAATTCTCCCAGTGCGACACCTGCAGCGTTTGCGGTCAGGTCGCTGAAACTGAAACCAGTGCCATAGCGCGCATCATAAACTTCTTTGCTGTTTGAGAGCACCTCCGCCAAAGTTACGCCCGCCGAGGCCGCAATCGCGGATGCACTCACAAAATGCAGGGCCAGATCGTTACGTTGATGCAGCATCACGACCATGGAAGGTGCAGTTGGCAATCCAGCGTTTGTGGTGTCATCGCCCGTTTGTTCACCAATCAGTTGTGTAACGGGCAGATCGTTGACAAAAAAAGACAGGGTTTGCAGCAGTGCTCGGTTTTCGGCAATAGCATCAGCGTCTGGGAGCAATGAGCGTTGATAAGCCAACTCAAACAACGGGGGTATAAAACTTTGCAGCGGCACTTGCCTGCGCACTTCACGTGCATCAGAAGCAATCTCTGCGATCAATTGATGGTAGGCAAGAATCCGCTGCTGATCTTGTTCAGATACAAAAACCTGCTGTGCCTGAGATCTGAGTTGCGCCAACACGCTGGGTTGCCAGGCAAGTGTCAGATGCAGTTTGTCTTCACCCAGTTGGTAGGTCAGTACACTGTGGCGAACGGCCGCCAGTTCCTGACTGGCGATGCTGGCGGTTTCGAGCCGGTACCCGGCCAAGCGCTCCGCTGTGCGCAGAATATTGCGCGGGACTGGTAATCGACCGGCTCGTAATTCAATCAGGCGAGCACGCCCCTGGTCTTGCGCAAAGCGGGCATTAAGATTGAGATAAATAGTGATCGGGCCAAATGACTGAGGGATGCTCAACTGCGCGACGGCCTGGTCATCTTCAATGTCGAACAAAACGGCAAACTGCTGTAAGGGGGGTACGTTAGACAGGGCAAAAGCCGTCAGTAAATTCAACTGCTCATCATCCAGACTGAGCTGCCGCTCGCCCTGTTGCTGAAATCGTGCCGGACTGTTGTCCACAATTAGTTGTTCAACATGTCGAAAGTCATCTTCCGCCAGCGGGCCGGGGTGGGGTACGACGGGTTGCCAGCTCAATAACAAAAGCGCCAGGCACAGGCTAACCGCCGCCAGAAACAGCAGCGGGCTGCACAAAATAAGAAACCTGCGCTGGCGCCTGGGCATGGTCATTTAGTCGATTGTGACATCTCGTTGATACGTATGCGCTTGATTATACGCTATACGGCTGGCAACGGTCAGTGTCGGTGGCGCGTGAAATCAGGATAATCAATGCCGCCTTAATGGTCTTATGCTGGTCACAGACCCGCAAGTCATTATAAAGTACGCACTGTTCAGCTATCAGTCACTAGTCTTAAGTCATCAAAGGAATACCATGACCATCAATGCGCAGAACGCACTCAAAGTGCTTTCACTGGTCTCTTTGCTAGCGCTTTCCGCTTGTGTCAGTCAACGGGCGGAGCAGGAAGCCTTGCTTGCACAGCAAGAGGCAGCTGCCCAGGCTGCAGCGCTTGCTGAGCGCGCCGAGCTGGCTGAGTTGGCACGCCTAGAAGCGGAACGCAACGAGCAGGCACTGCGCGAAGAGCTGGAGCGTTTGCGCCTTGAGAGTGAAGCATTGGCGGTAGCGCGCGAAGCAGCAGAGCGAGAAGCCGAGCAACGAGCGAGGCAAGCTGCAGAGTTGCAGCGTCAGCAGCAGCAGACGGAAGTGGCGCGCTTGCAGCGAGAGCAGAGCGAGCGTCTTGCGGTCTTAGAGCGACAGTTGGCGGCCACTGAGGAAACTGCTCGCCGTCGCGAGCAGGCCAATGCCCGTTTGGCACAGGCAATTACCGCGGCGGAAGAGCTTCTACAGATGCTGGCCAGTGAACAACTCAAGTATGAGAATGTTGATGCCCAAGGCAATACGGTCGAGCCATTACAAAAGGCGTTGATTTCTGAACTGGAGGCGCGCAAGAACGCATTGGTGAGAGAGGCGCAGGCGCTCGGTAACTAGTGCCCGTCGTTTTAATCCAGTGGCAATCGTTCGAAGTGATACATCAGCCATTGGTTATCGACTTGCTCATTATTGTTTTCCGGATTCACCCAGGTTGTTCTGACTGAGCGCACACACTGATAGATCCTGAATGAGCGTGTATTTTCGATGATCAGGCCTCGCACGGAAGGATTGAGTGTGTAGTTTGAAATTTCTACCAGTTTCCAGTCGTCTGCCATGGTGCGTTTGACGCATTCATTGCCAGCCAGAATGTCTTGAAACGGCAATTGCAACTCCGCCCACTTGCCAGGTGCAATCTGCAGATTCAGCTTTAACTCAGAGTCACCAACGTTTCCAATCTCATCTCTGAACAAAATACTACGCAGCTCAATAGGTGATTCACTCTGATTTTGGGCGACCACACGTAAACCTGCATTGGTGCTGAGATGCCAGGCGGGAGAATAGATTGCATATTTTACGGGATGATCAAAACCTTCCTGTGCAGCCGTCAGCGGATCAATTGATTGCGCGTAGACCGAACCCGCAGCTGCAACACCCGCAAAACACAGTGATGCTGCAACACAAAAACGCCGAGCCACCCACGCCCGGAATCGGGATTTGGGTTGGCGAGCCTCAGGTGTTGCAACACAATTTTTTACTATCATAAAATCTGGCCAAGTTAATGCAAAAACTTCAGCAGCAATAGAACACCGTTTCCATCAATAGATCAAGTCTGAACATGGTGTTGAACTGTGTCAAATCGTGCCTCATTACGCAATCGGCAGTGTATGCAGCCACGCTCTGAATGCGCATAATGCAGCGTCAATTTTTAGGGAGCATTTCTTTGGATAATTTATCTGGCATCAAACATGTGATCTGTATTGCGTCTGGCAAAGGTGGGGTTGGAAAATCCACAACCGCACTGAATATTGCCGTTGCACTGTCGCAGCAAGGTTACAAAACCGGTTTGCTGGATGCAGATATCTACGGCCCCAGCCAGCCTATGATGTTGGGAGTAGCCACTGGAACAAGGCCGGAGATTGTTGACAAACAGTATATGAAACCTGTGATGGCACACGGATTGGCCAGCAATTCCATCGGTTATCTGGTAGACGCCAATACCGCAATGGCCTGGCGTGCGCCGATGATAGTGGGTGCATTTAATCAGTTGCTGAAATTTACGCTGTGGTCCGATCTGGATTTTCTGATTATCGATATGCCGCCGGGCACCGGCGATATTCAACTCAGTTTGACACAGGCCTTACCACTGACCGGCGCTGTTATTGTCACAACCCCGCAAGATATTGCCTTGTTGGATGCTCGCAAAGGCATTGAGATGTTCCGCAAGGTCAATGTGCCTCTGTTGGGTGTTGTGGAAAACATGGCCGTGCACGTGTGTTCTAACTGTGGGCATGCCGAGGCTATATTTGGTGCAGGGGGGGGTAAAAGGCTCGCACAGGATTACCAGGTCCAGGTCATTGGCTCATTACCCTTGGACTTGTCAATTCGGCTGCAAGCGGATTCAGGTTTGCCAATCTCGATTGCTCAGCCAGACAGCCCTGCAGCGCAGGCGTATCATCTACTGGCCGCGCGTCTGGTAGAGGAAGTAGACGCCCTGTCAAAAAACAAGGCGCCAGCCCCAGTCATTCAGGTATCCGATGATTAATGTCCGGGTAGCCGGATATCTTCAACCATTTGCTGGATGTCGCGTGGCGGCGCAGGCGTAAACCGGCAAATGGTGAGTGCCACCACGGTGTTTATCAGGGTACCCATAGTGCCTATGCCTTCAGGCGATATTCCAAACAACCAATATGCCGGCGTGCTCAGTTCCGGAGCAATAAACTTGAAGTAAATGATGTAGAGCGCCGTGAAGCTGAAACCCGCAATCATGCCAGCAATGGCGCCTTGTCTGTTCATGCGTTTGTAGAATATCCCCAGCACAATGGCAGGGAAAAATGAGGCAGCCGCCAAACCAAACGCAAACGCAACCACTTCTGCCACAAACCCGGGCGGATTGATGCCAAAGTAGCCCGCGATCAGAATCGCAACAAAAATGGCAATGCGTGCATAACGTAGTTCTTGTTTTTCGGTAATCTGCGGCATCAGACTGCGCTTGAGCAGGTCATGTGAGACCGCGGTAGAAATCACCAGCAAGAGGCCTGCTGCGGTTGACAGTGCGGCGGCGAGTGCTCCAGCGGCCACCAGTGCAACAACCCAGTCAGGCAAACCGGCAATCTCCGGGTTGGCCAGTACCATGATGTCACCGTTGACTGTCAGTTCGTTCAGGGCCGGATCACCAACATACTGAACGCGTCCGTCGCCATTGCGATCATCAAAACTGATCAGTCGGGTGTTTTCCCAAGTGTAGAACCACTCCGGTAATTCCTCATACACCGCGTTATTAACCGTGTTCATCAGATTGGTTTTGGCAAACGCTGCGACAGCAGGCGCGGTTGTGTAAAGCAGGCCGATAAAGATCAGCGCGTAAGCGGCAGAGGTGCGCGCCGCGCGGACGCTGGGCACCGTGAAGAACCGGATAATCACATGTGGCAGTCCGGCTGTACCAAACATCAGCGCGGCGGTAATAAAAAATACATCCTGCGTGCCACGTTGACCTTCGGTGTACGCTGCAAACCCCAGTTGCTCGCTGATGTTATCAAGGCGATCAAGCAAGTAGCCGCCGCCGTACTCCGGTGTCAGCTCCGAACCAAATCCTATTTGAGGAATGGGATTGCCGGTCATCATCATTGAAATAAATATCGCAGGTACCATGTATGCGAAAATCAATACGCAGTACTGTGCTACCTGTGTGTAGGTGATGCCTTTCATACCCCCCAGTACCGCATAGAAAAACACCACCGTCATGCCAATAATCACACCGGTGGTGATATCCACTTCTAGGAACCTGGAAAATACGATACCCGCCCCCTGCATTTGTCCACACACGTAAACAAATGAAACTGATATGGCGCAGAAAATGGCGACCAGTCGCGCACTGCGCGAGTAGTATCGATCACCTATAAAATCGGGGACTGTAAATTTGCCAAATTTACGCAGATAGGGTGCAAGCAGCAGGGCCAGCAATACATAGCCTCCCGTCCAGCCCATCAGGTAGAACGTGCCATCCCTGCCAAGAAATGAAATCAAACCGGCCATTGAGATAAAGGAGGCGGCGGACATCCAGTCCGCAGCAGTGGCCATGCCATTGGCAACTGGATGAACACCACCGCCGGCCACATAAAACTCGTGAGTAGAGCCTGCTCGAGACCGGACCGCAATTGTGATATAGAGTCCAAATGACAGACCAATAAACAGGTAAGTCCATAGTTGAACGCTGCTCATGACGCTTGTTCCTCGTCAGCATTGGGTGCGCGATTAGCTGCTTTCAGGTTGGCAGCTTTGCTGTTGGTCTGGTAGCGCGCATCGAGTCTATCCATCCAGAATACGTAGACAATAATCAGCACAACAAAGACGTAGATCGAGCCCTGCTGGGCTATCCAGAAACCGAGTTTGAACCCGGCAAATCGAAAGTTGTCTAGGAAGTCGGCCAGAAGTATGCCGCAGACAAAAGATACAAAGAACCAAATGCTTAGCAAGGTCGTCAGGATTCTGACGTTTGCTTTCCAGTAGGCTCGGGCGTGTTCATCGCGCATGCGTTACCCTCGGTTTTTATTGTGATTTTCTAATGATGCGCTGATGGTAGCACTAAAAAATGAGAGTGCCTAGCCAACATTCCAGTCGGTTTTAAATCGTCAGCGATCGCCCCATTTCAGCTAATGGTTGCACCAGTTTACCCATGCGTATGGCGCGTTCGTTGGACGCGTTTCCATCCAGACCGCGTTTGTAAACACCCTGCAGAATCGCTGCCAGTCGGAAAAAACTGAATGCCAGATAAAACGCCCAGTTCCGGGGCTGTTCAACCCCACGCACTCTGCAGTAATGGGCAATTAATGCTGATTCATCCGGAATTCCCAAAGCTGTCAGGTCTTCACCTTGCAGGCCTTTGATCTCACCGATGCGCGGCAATCTTAATGCCATCAAGTAGTAAGCCAAGTCAGCCATCGGGTGCCCCAGTGTGGCCAGCTCCCAGTCCAATACGGCGCGAATGCTTGGCTGGCCGGCGTGAAATATGACATTGTCCAACCGGTAGTCACCGTGGATGATGCAGCTTTCGCCATCGTCGTCGGGCATGTTGCTGGTAAGCCATTGAATCAAAACATCCATGTCGGTGATGACATCGGTGGCTGACGCCTGATACTGGGTGCTCCAGCGCGACAATTGACGAGCATAATAGTTGCCTGGTTTGCCAAAATCGGATAGTCCGAGCGCTTGGTAATCCACACTGTGCAGCTGTGCGAGTGTGCCTACCAGAAAATGATAGTAATCAGCTTTGTGCTCGCGCGCGAGCTCTGGTAGTGCAGGATCCCAGAAAATGTCACCTGGCTCGTAACTCATCAGATAGAACAAGCTACCCATAACAGAATTGTCTTCGCATAGCGCAATTGCTTGTGGTACAGGCACCGGTGTTTGTTGCAGCGCGCTGATTAAACGAAACTCCCGGTCCACCGCATGCGCTGACGCGAGCAGTTCGCCGTCGGGCTTCTTGCGTAGCACGACCGATTGATTGCTGCACTCGAGTAGAAAGCTGGGATTGGATTGTCCTGCAGCAAATTTACGAATGGCCTGCGGTGTGCCCAGCTGGGGTGCGTGCGTGTTAATCCAATCCCTGAGAGACAACAATATTTTGTGGTCGGCGTCGTTATGCATCACCGGTTTGTCCTTTGAATTATTTATTATTGTTATGTGTAAGTTAGTGCGTGCAAGCGCCCTTGTCGCTGTAAATGCAGCTGCTTGTTAAACGCGGCCAGCTGATAGCCTTTTGAGTTAAAAAACAAGTGGTGAATGCCAGTGTTGCGTGTTTGCATATTCAGATTAGTCAGGGTTTCCACGCCGCAATCGAGAATCTGACTGAGCGCCATCGCCATGGCCCCACCGGAGCTGACCACCAGAACATTGTGCTCGCATATTGTCCGCTGGTTTCCAGAATGCTGGCCGCTGTCTGCTGTTGTCGTGCCAGCGTGCCGGTGACAATGCGGCTGAATTGAATGCCCAGCTCCGCAAAGTGTTCACCCAGCCAGGCTGATTGCTGATAGCCCAACGCTGAAAGCTGATCATAATTCGCGGCGCCGAATGACGCCTGACCATGCCTGACCAAAAACAACTGACTCATAAATCACAATCCTGTTTCTGTTTGCCTTTACACGTGTCGACGGTTGACCGGCGGCTCATGTCCACAATTATAGATTTGCCTTATAGAAATTTTTGATTATCATTCATGGTAACAATAAATCTGGCGGCGCGCAGCGAGGCACTTTTTCTGAAAAAACTGGATCTTAATTTGTTTCTGGTCTTTGATACCATCTACACAGAGCGCAATCTTACTCAGGCTGCCAAGTCGCTGGCGATCACACAACCTGCCGTCAGCAATGCCTTGTCAAGATTGAGAAGGGTGTTTAACGACGAGTTATTTGTCAGAACGTCCAAAGGCATGTTGCCCACGCCGATCGCGGATGGAATCGCACAGAACATCTCCGCAGCCCTGGGTATGTTAAATGCCAGTGTATTGGAGCGTGAGGAATTCAGCCCGGCCTCAGCAGAGCGTACCTACCATTTCAGTATGACGGATCTTGCTGAAGCAGTCATTTTGCCACGCCTGTTTCCGTTTTTTGAGCAACAGGCTCCGCACCTGGCTTTGCAAAGTTACTACACCAAACGTCATGAGCTGGTCCGCCATCTATCGCGCGGCGAGCTGGATTTTGCGATTGATGTCCCATTGATTGAGGATACTCAAGTCTCTCATGAGTCATTGATCCGCGATGATTATGTGTGCGCCATGCGACCTGATCATCCTATGGCTAATAAAACATTGACCCTGGATGCTTATCTGTCCATGAAGCATATTCATGTGTCCAGTCGACGTAAGGGCCTGGGACAGGTTGATATGTCATTGCTGAAGCTGCAGAGCGAGCGCCGCATACAATTGAGGGTGCAGCATTATCGGGTAGCCGCTGAGGTGGTCAGTGCCACAGACCTTGTGTTGACCGTGCCAAAGTTCCTGGCCTCCCAGTACTCGCTGTGTTTGCGGCCACTGCCATTTGACGTGCCTGCTCTGGACCTGCATTTGTACTGGCATCGTCAATCTGACAGCGATCCGTCGCATCGCTGGCTACGTGAGAGTTTGTTGACCCTGTTTCAGAAGTAAATCGATTCAGATGCCACTACATTGCTACTGCATGCAGCTTTTGACATAGTCGAAGATGCGGCGCCTAGCTGCTTTGGCGGGCTCGCTGATTTCTATGGGTGCTTCGCCTTCGGCGGTTTTCACAGTGAGTTGCTGAAAACGACGTAACAACTGTCTGAGTTCCTGACGTTCGGCCTGCGGGAAAGCTTCAACAAACGCTTCAATATCGTCGGTATCACCCACGCTCAGGCGTTCACCCCAGCGCTCGATCTCCTGACTGCGGCGCACTTGTTGTCGATCAGGTGTCCGCAGCTTTTCAAGCGCGGCCCGGATCAACTCGTGGTCAGTGGCCCGCATCAGTTTGCCAATGTATTGAAGCTGGCGACGACGGGCTTCATGACGTGGTGGGATACGCTGGTATTCGCGCAAAGCGCTCAACAGCGGTTCTGAAACGTCAATCTGCTCTAGCTGCTTTTTGTTAAGGCTCAGCAGGTCTTCACCCATTTTTTGCAGTTCGGTGCTGTTCTTTTTGCGTCTGGTTTTGCTGATGTCCTCATTTGAAGAGCTATTTCCGTCTTCAAAAAGTTCATCGTTTGGGCTTTTCATGGCAGTTGCCGAGTATTACTCGCCTTCGTCAAATCGGTTGTTAACCAGAAACTGGATGGCATCCAGCGCGTGTTGTTCGTCTTCGCCGTCAACAACAATCCTCAGCGTTGTGCCTTTACCGGCCGCAAGCATCATCAAAGACAGAATGCTGCGCCCATCCACCAATTTTTCATTGCCAATTTTTACAGAGCTTTGAAACTGGGTCGCGACGCTGACCAGTCGCGATGCGGCCCGCGCATGAAGTCCGGCTTTATTGCAAATTGTTATGTTTGATTCGATCACGATTTTTTATACGCCTCAGGTTTGCTCAGTTCTCGATGCAACACCTGTACGTTGGCGATTTGCCCGGAAAATTGTTGTTTAAGTTGTTCGCACAAGTAGACGGAGCGGTGCTGGCCGCCTGTGCATCCAATCGCCACGGTCATGTAGCTTCGATTACTGGCTTCAAAACGAGGCAGCCATTTTGCCAGAAAGTCCGCAATGTCGGTCTGCATTGCAATGACATCTTCATAGGCGCCTAAATAGTCAATGACCGCACTGTCCATGCCAGTGAGCGACTTTAACGAGTCATCCCAGTATGGGTTGGGCAAACAGCGCACATCAAACACAAAGTCTGCATCCACTGGCACACCGGTTTTAAATCCGAATGATTCAAACATCAGCGCCAGTGAAGAGTCCTTTTTTTCTAAAACCCGATTGCGGACAATTTCACGCAATTGGTGAACAGACATTGTGCTGGTATCGATAGACAGTCCGGCTAGCGCTGAAATTGGATCAAGCAGCTCGCGCTCACGATTGATAGCCTCCCTGAGTCCAATGGTCTCGGTGGTAAGCGGATGTTTGCGTCGACTTTCGCTGAAGCGTTTAATCAGGGTAGGGCCACTGGCATCTAGAAAAATGATTTCAGTATGCAACGTCGAATGCTGCAGGTCGTCAATGATGCTTGGCACCTTTTTTAAATCATCTGGCAGGTTGCGTGCGTCGATGCTGACAGCCACTCTGGGCAATTCAGGGATTTCGCGTGAGATACGCTGAACAAAGGCAGGCAACAAACTTGCGGGCAGGTTATCAATACAATAATAGCCGTGGTCTTCCAGCATGTTCAGTGCCGTACTTTTTCCGGAGCCAGAGCGGCCACTGATAATCAGAAGTCTCACGAAATATAGTCCGTTTTATCAATCAGATTTTTCATCAAAGTAAATGGCAGTGCGATAAAGCTCGTCATTGCTCTTGCAGGCTCGCAAGGCATGGCAGAATGCATCCTGATGGAACAAGCGGGCGAGTGCGCCCAGCACCTTCAGATGTTCTGCGGTTTCCTCAACGGGGACTATCAACACAAACAGCAAATCGACCTGCTGTGAGTCTACTGCATCAAAATCGATGCCTTCACTCAGTGTGATCAAGGCACCTGTTGTATGTTGGCATTCTGCGACGCGACAATGCGGAATACCTATACCATTGCCGATACCCGTACTACCCAACTGCTCACGTGCCAGTAATGCTGAGTAGATAGCATCAGCACTCATGCCAGGGGTTGTTTGGGCAATATGTTCGCTGATCGTAGTCAAAAACCGCTTTTTGCTGACGCCCGGCAGATTACAAAGTGTCCGTTCCGGGGCGAGAATGCTGCTCAGTTGCATGGAGTTATCCCGTCTTTTAGAGCTGGTTATTCTAGAACCTAAGGCTGGTGCTGGCAATCTAAGCGGGTATATCAGACCATCAGACCAGTCGTTTGCGCTCATTTGATGGAGGTATGTTTAAAGACTCACGGTATTTGGCAATTGTTCGACGCGCGACATTGATACCCTGCTCATCCAAGAGTTCCGCTATGCGACTATCACTCAGCGGTTTTTTAGTGTTTTCTGCACTGACCAGCTTTTTGATCAATGCCCGAATGGCGGTTGACGAACACTCGCCCCCCGCATTGGTGCTGACATGGCTAGAGAAAAAATACTTGAGCTCAAAAATACCGCGAGGGGTGTGCATGTATTTTTGCGTGGTCACCCTTGAAATAGTTGACTCGTGCATCTCGACCGCTTCGGCGATGTCGTGCAAAACCAACGGTTTCATGGCTTCGTCGCCATGCTCCAGGAACCCCTGTTGATGCTCAACAATCCGGCTGGCAACCTTCAGCAGAGTCTCATTGCGACTTTGCAGGCTCTTTAAAAACCAACGTGCTTCCTGAAGGTTGTCTCTGAGATAGTTGTTCTCGGTGCTGTTTTCCGAACGCTTGACCAATGCAGCATAATCAGGATTGATGCGTAATTTGGGAGCAGTTTCCGGATTCAGCTCAACGCGCCAGCGGCCACTGCGCTGGTCTTTGCTAACAAAAACGTCAGGCACAATATACGTTGTTGAGGAAGGCGCAATGTCCGATCCCGGTCGTGGATTGAGCTTTTCGATGACACTGATTGCATCTCTGAGGTCACTTTCCTTCATTCGAGCGAGGCGGATGATCTGCGCGTAGTCGCGATTACCCAGCAGGTGCAGATAGTCTTTCACCAGAATTCGGGCATTCTTGATTGCGCTGTTACTCAATTCTGGTGGAATTTGGTTAAGTTGAATTAACAGGCATTCGGACAGGTCGCGATAGGCCACGCCAATTGGATCAAATTGTTGAATTCTGTGTAATACCGCAACAACTTCATCAGGCTCTATGTCGAGCTGTTCCTGAAGGCCTTCAGTGATAGATTCCAAAGAAACAGACAGTCTGCCATCAGAGTCAACAGCATCAATAATCGCCATGGCAATCAGTCTGTCAGTGTCTGACATGGTGGTCAGATTCAGCTGCCAGGAAAGATGGTCTTGCAGTGACTCTAACGCGGTATCGCGTGATTCAAAATCGTTGTCGTTATCTTGTACAGGGCTGCCGGTAGAGTAGGAGTTCTGGTAGACGTCATCCCAGTTGGTATCAACGGGCAGCTGGTCTGGAATGCTTTCATCCCAGCTTGAGCTGTCTTCGGAGCTTTCATAGGCGCTGTCAGTTGAGGGCAGTTCCCGATAGAGTTCTTGGGCGTGTTCGTACTCGGGTTGATCAGTTTCCTGAGAGGTGCTGACTTGTTTTTCGAGAAAATCACCACCTTCGCTGTCAAAATTGGTGTCGGCGGTGCTGGCAGCATCGAAGTTCTCATCCACTTCCAGCATGGGATTGGATTCGAGTGCCTGATGGATTTCCTGTTGCAGATCCAGCGTGGACAGTTGCAGAAGCCGAATTGCCTGCTGCAGCTGTGGCGTCATGGTCAGTTGCTGACCTAGCTTGAGCTGTAGCGAGATTTTCATAACTGTCGATCGATCATAGTGTCTTGAATTCTGTGTTAAGCCAAGTGTGCGTTGCCGAACTGATAATCACTTTTTAGTAATCACCCTAGCAATCATCATGCCGATGTTCACTGCCATTTGCAATATCAAAAAGGTAACCGTCTTTTTACAGTGCACATGATAGTGCCCACCTCACTATATCTGGAAGTTTTTACCCAGATAGACATCACGTACCTTTTGATTGGCAAGTATCTGTTCAGAGGTGCCCTCAGCGATAATGCCGCCTTCGCTGACAATATATGCTTTTTCGCAGATATCGAGCGTTTCACGTACGTTGTGATCGGTCAGCAGCACACCAATTCCGCGTGCACTCAAGTGTTT